>JBAZZO010000003.1 GCA_041658765.1 Coriobacteriia bacterium
GCACGTCGAGCCCGATGTGGGTAAGCTGGTCCATGGCCGGTCCCTCCGTCTGTCGGCGCCGCGGGCCGAATTCCCGCGGACGATCCACGTATACACGGATCGGACCGGCCATCTCATAGTGACTAGAGACAACAGGTGTCGACCCCGCATCTTGACGGCAGTGACACTGGCTGAGCGGCGTGGCCAATGTCATACCCCCGTGCGATAGTCTGGGTGTGGCGCAGATTGTGGCACTACCCACTCCGGCACTAGCGAAGGAGCATCATTGAGCCACCCCGTCATCAGCCTGTTCTCCGGTGCAGGCGGCCTGGATCTCGCGGTGCATCGTTGCGCTGAGCCTCCCCTGGTACAGGACGGCACTCCAAGTCCGCTCACCGTGGCAATCGCCACTGACTACTGCGACGTGGCGCTTGAGGCGTTTTGCGCCAACTTCGCCGACACCCCGACGCTTGTGGGGAACATCCGCGAGATGCCCTCGGACGACCTGCTCAGCGCGGGCGGTCTGGCTCCCGGTGACGCCACCCTTGTTGTCGGCGGACCCCCGTGCACGCCGTTCTCCAAGTCAGGGTTCTGGATAGAGGAGAAGCGCAACAGTGCTGATCCCGACGCGTCGCTCCTTGACGAGTACGTTCGTGTCGTTCATGACACGCGTCCGGCGGCCTTCGTGCTGGAGAATGTGCAGGGACTCACATATCGGACTCATCAAAGGCAGTTCGGTCGACTCATAACGCAACTGACAGATCTAGGCTACAACCCTCAGTGGAAGGTCCTTCTGGCTGCAGACTACGGTGTTCCTCAGTTGCGCAAGCGGGTCTTCGTTGTCGGACGCCGCGACGGCGTTGCTTTCCGATTCCCAGCGCCGACACACGGCGGCTTGAGCGAGCGGCAAGACTACTCGCATCCTGATCGGTTGCCCTACGTGACAGCAAGTCAGGCGTTCAACGGTCTGCCTGACATCCCGGAGCCAGGCGAGCTTGCGGAAGGCGAGTTCGCCGAGTTGCTCGCGAGCGTTCCTCCCGGTCAGAACTACCTGTGGCACACAGACCGATTTGGTGGACAGAACGTGTTCAAGTGGCGGACGCGCTATTGGACGTTTCTCCTTCGTCTCGCACCCAATCGTCCCTCTTCCACCATTCAGGCCCAGCCGGGTCCCTGGGTAGGACCTTTCCATTGGGAGAACCTAGAGAATCCGAACAGTCAGGAGAGGGCGCGTCGGCTGCGAGTGCCTGAGCTGTTGCGGCTCATGACCTTCCCCGACGGCTTCGCCGTCTCCGCGGATAGGACTTCAGCACAGCGGCAGATTGGCAACGCAGTACCACTCGAACTCGGAAAGGCGGTCATTCGCGCGTTAATGGAGCAGATGGGACTGCTAGAGCCGGTCCGGCTCGCGGCCCGCGCGTGCGAAAGGGAGACCGTTGGACTACTCGCGGGCTAGCAGCAAGCTCACTATTGCCCTCCGCCTTGCTCGTTCGGACGAGCCCCTTCCTAGCGAGTGGATTGACTGCGCGCGCGATGTCGCTGCGGAGCCCTACAAAACGTTCACTCCGTTTCTCGGCACAGCACTTCTCGCGAAGGCGATCGACCCACACCTTGACCCTCTCTCCATCAAGGAGGACTACGGAGCGCGGGCATACTCTGCACGCGGCTTGGCGCACCGGGTGTTGGTGCCCCGACTGATCGAGGAGCACATCGACATCCGCAATCGTGGTCCCGAGCCGCTCAACAATCAGCCGTTCTTCCGGTACAACCACGTGAGCGAGATCGAGCGTGTCAGGTATCCGGAGGCGCTCGAGCGACTGAAGGAGACACTCACCCGGGTGGATGCCCTCGACGCCGACGGCGCTGCGCTGGCACTGGCCGCGTTCGTACGCCAACGATTGCAGGCAACCGAGATGACGGTGATTCCCGTAGTCGGCGGGGCTGTCTTGAGCTTGGACCGCCTTGTTCGAGCGATGCAGACCTTCCTGGCAGAGGAGAGCGAAGGCGGCAAGCGCGCCCAAGCAGTCGTTGCGGGAATCATGGACTGCGCTTTTCGTGAGGTGGTTACCGCGCGCATCAACGACCCGTCTCGTCACTACCCCGGAGATGTCGTCGCCGTCGAGGACGGGGCGGTTCTCCTGAGTGTCGAAGTCAGAACGAAGCCCGTCAGCGCGGCAGAGGTGACTCGCATCGTGAGGGAATGCGCCGCAGCAGGTGTATCGCGGTGTGTCGTCGCAGCGTTCGCTCCTTCACAGGAAGTGCTCGATGAGGAGTCACTAGCCGCGGCAGCGCTGGCACGGGGCACTATCCTCAGGCTGCACCATTCTGCCGAGTCCATGTTGTACGCCGGTCTGTGTTGGCTCGACGGGGATATCGAGCCCGCCGTGAGCAATCTGCCGCAGCGTATTCTCCGACGCCTGGACGGAATCGAGGTCAGGCCAGATTCTCTTAGCAGTTGGGTCGACTTGTGCGGGGGAGACTGACGTCATTTGGCGAACATCGTTGTGTAGTCCATACACAGGGGGTTGTGTCTCTAACCCCGGCTTCCACCAGACTCGCTTCACTCGCAGGTGAAGCCGAAGCAAGTTAGCCCCAACCTGCTACACATGTCAGAGGTGTCCGCTAGGATCACAATGGCAATAGGTCCTGGACAAGTGTCAACATATTTGTTTACATAGTCGTTATCGCGGTAAGTACAGATTGGACCGGCGTGGAGGCTCAGAAGGTAGGCGATCGAACATGGATGCTTGTTACCAGTTCCGGTCAGTGCCAACCCAAGAAGTACCTCAAGAAGAACCGCGAGACTGCGCCAACGATGCTGGCGCGAATCCGTGACATTGACCAGAACGGACCCCCTCCGAACCAGGAACTGTTTCGCTGGTTGGATGAGCACAAACACCGGAACCTCCGATTGTGTGAGTACAAGGTCCACCATCCACGAGCATGCAGGGCATACGCAGCCTATACAGAAAGCGGATACGTAATCGTTCGAATTGAAGACAAGACGGAGAACGACCAGCAGTTCAACGACACGATGAAGTCGGTCAAGGCATCGATAGACGAGTTCCTAGGGGATGGCGAGAAATATGTCGACTAGTCTGCTTGACGATCTCAATGAGCTCATTGATGACGAAAGCGCTCAGCTCGAGTACAAGCACGAGCTGGCTGCCAGCGCGTTCACCAATGATGTTGCGCGCCTGATGGCCGACCAAGGCATTTCCCAAGCGGACCTCGCCCGCAAGCTGGGTGTTTCACGTGCGCGCGTTTCGCAGCTGATGCAGCACGCCTCAAGCCCCACGCTGCGCACCATGGTCGAGGTCGCGACCGCTCTCGGCTGTGACCTCGTACCGGGACTCGCCCCGTGCGGATTCCGCCCCGCTCGCTTGTACGTGGCGGATGGCAGCAAGAACGTCGCAGGGTACCGCCAGACCAAGCAGATCAGTGATGCGCTACGAGGACGTGTGGCTCAAGCAGAACGGATAGCTGTATGAGCTCGAACATCGACTCAATCCTAAAGTTGAATGACTTCAGGGCGATGAAGACCTACTTCGAGGTCAATCCAGGCGCGGGCACTTTCGAGAAGACGGACTTGAATCTCGCGATCGATATCGCCGTGCTTCAATCGGACGAGGCTGAAGACGACATGGCCGTCCAGCTCACGGTCGACGTAAACCGGGAAGAATCTCAGTTCGAGGCGGCGGGTTTCAAGGGCAGTGTAGTCATCGCCGGATTCTTCGATACGGCGGTTCTGAAGCGAGAGCATCCCGACGACTGGGAGCCGTTGCTCATCTACAACGGCGTTACTGTACTCATCGGGACAGTGCGCACCATGTATGCAGAACTCTCCGCCGCAAGTCCTGTTGGTCGTATTCTCATCCCGGCCGTGAACGTGGCGCAGATGCTGGACCATGCCAGCAAGAAGCAGGCGGATGGCGACGCGGACTGACCGCAGGTGAGCGTGACTTCAAGTTTGAATCGCAACACTGAGCCTTCCTGAGCGCCTTCCTACGATCGTGCATAGCATTCCTCCGGTGTCCGGTAGCCGTATCGCTTCCTCGGCCGTGAGTTGAGCTTCGCGGCGATCGCGTCGCAGTCGTCCATATCTCTCAAACGTCGGCATGGGTGGCTAACAAGGGTCTGGCTGACACGCACCAGGAGCCGATGCCGCGCGTAGCCGCCCGGGACGGGGTCGGGCGGCGAGTTCCGCAGCCGGGGAGGGCGCGAAGCGCCAGGGCCCCCGGCGAGGACTGTCTGAGCCGCGGACCCCGTCCCGGGCGGCTGCTCCGGCCCGCTACGCCAGTTCGCGCCCGACGGCCGCGGCGAACGGGGCGAGGTCCGCGACGAGCGCGCGCAGGCCGGGCAGGTCGAGCGACTGCTGCCCGTCGGAGAGCGCCTTGCGGGGGTCCGGATGCGCCTCGACCATGAGACCGTCGGCGCCGATCGCCACAGCCGCGCGGCAGACGGCGGGCACCATGTCGGCGTGGCCGACCGCGTGCGAGGCGTCCACCACGATCGGCAGGTTCGACAGCTTGTGCACGACGGGGACGGCGGTGATGTCGAGCGTGAAGCGCGTGGAGGTCTCGAACGTGCGGATGCCGCGCTCGCACAGGATGACGTTCTCGTTGCCCTGGTACGTGATGTACTCGCTCGCGCCGAGCCATTCCTCGATCGTCGCCGCCATGCCGCGCTTGAAGAAGACCGGCTTGCCCGACTCGGATGTGACCTTCCCGAGCTTCTTCAGGAGCGAGAAGTTCGCCATGTTCCGCGTGCCGACCTGCAGGATGTCGATGTAGGAGTCGACGAGCTCCGCGTGGGCGGAGTCGACGACCTCGGTGACGGTGAGCAGGCCGTAGCGCTCGCCCGCCTCGGCGAGGTACTTCAGACCCTCCTCCTCGAGGCCCTGGAACGAGTACGGCGAGGTACGCGGCTTGTACGCGCCGCCGCGCAGGATACGCACGCCGCACTCGGCCGCGACCGCGGCGACCTCCATGATCTGCTCGCGGCTCTCGATGGAGCACGGCCCGGCGATGATCGATATCGGGCCGGACCTCGTGACGGCGCCGATGGCGCATGCCTCCGTCATCGCCGTCACAGCTCCTTCATCACGTGGAGGACCGCCTCGTAGATCTCTCGCAGGCCGTCGGCGAAGAGCGGCCCGTCGTTGCTGCGCGTGAGGTTCTCGAAGATCTCCTCCTCGCGCTTGGGGTCGTACAGCGACCAGTTGACGGCCGGCTTGAGGTCGCGGATGGCGAGCGCCAGCTTCGCGCGCTCGTTGAGCAGCGCGACGATGCGCCGGTCGATGTCGTCGATCCCCTCGCGCAGCCGCGCGATGTTCTCCCGTGCCTCGTCGGTCTGCTCAGCCATGACGCCTCACTCCCACTCGATCGTGCCCGGCGGCTTGCTCGTGATGTCGTATGCGACCCGGTTGATGCCGGGCACCTCGTTGATGATGCGGTTGCTCATGAGCGCGAGCAGGTCGTGCGGGAGCCGCGCCCAGTCGGCCGTCATCGCGTCCGCCGAGGCGACCGCGCGGATGATGATCGGGCGCGCGTACGTCCGCTCGTCTCCCATCACGCCGACGGAGCGGATGTCGGGCAGCACCGCGAAGTACTGCCAGACCTCTCGGCCCTCGTCCCAGCGGCCTATCTCCTCGCGCACGATCGCGTCGGCGCGGCGCAGCATCTCGAGCTTCTCCTCGGTGATGTCGCCGATGATGCGCACCGCGAGCCCGGGGCCGGGGAAAGGCTGCCGGTGGACGATCTCGTCCGGCAGGCCCAACTCGGCGCCGACCGCGCGCACCTCGTCCTTGAAGAGGTGGTCGAGCGGCTCGATGAGGTCGAAATGCACGCCCGCGGGGAACGGGATGAGGTTGTGGTGGCTCTTGATCTTCGCGGTGGCCTTGCCCTTGCGCCCGCCGGATTCGATGACGTCGGGGTAGAGCGTGCCCTGCGCGAGGAACGCGACGCCTTCGAGCTTCGTCGCCTCCTCGAAGAAGACCTGCCAGAACTCCTCGCCGATGATCCGCCGCTTGAGCTCGGGGTCGTTCACACCCGCGAGCAGCGAAAGGTAGCGCTCCTGCGCCTGCACGTGGACGAGCGGGATGTGGAACTGGTCGCGGAAGACGCGTACGACCTCGTCCGCCTCGTCGAGGCGCAGCAGCCCGTGGTCGACGAAGACGCACGTCAGCTGGTCGCCGACCGCTCGGAAGACCAGCGCGGCGACCACCGACGAGTCGACCCCGCCCGAGAGCGCGCATATCACGCGCGCGCCGCCGACGCGCTCGCGGATGCGCGCGACGGCGTCGTCGATGATGTTGACCATCGTCCACGTCGGCGCGATGCCCGCCACGTCGTGCAGGAACCGCCTGAGCATGTCCATGCCGTGCGGCGTGTGGGCGACCTCGGGATGGAACTGCGTCGCGTACAGGCGCCGCGAGGGGTCCTCCATCGCCGCGACGCCGGTGGTCTCCGTGCGAGCACTGATGCGGAAACCGGGAGGCGGCGTGCCCACCGAGTCGCGATGGCTCATCCACACCTGCTGCTCGAGCGGCAGGCCGTCGAAGATCGCGCTGTCCTCGGCGAGCACCGACAGGCGCGCGAAACCGTACTCGCCGACGTCGGTCTTGGGAACGGCGCCGCCGAGATCGAGCGCCATGAGCTGCGCGCCGTAGCAGAGCCCGAGGATCGGCACGCCGAGGTCGTAGATGCGCGGGTCCATCTTGGGCGCACCGTCGGCGTACACGCTCGCCGGACCGCCCGACAGGATGAGCGCCGCCGGCTTGCGCGCACGCAGGTCCTCGATCGTGATGTCGTGCGGGACTATCTCCGAGTAGACCTTGCACTCACGCACCCGGCGCGCGATGAGCTGCGCGTACTGCGCGCCGAAGTCGACGACGAGCACCGTCTCCGGCTGCGCCTCGGGGCCGGACGCGGAGGGCATCAGCGGCCCATCCCCACGCCCTGCTCGTTCTGGAGCTTCTTGCCTTCGGTCTGCAGCGACGGAGCGACCATGACCTCGGCCTTCTGGAACGTCTTGAGGTTCTCGTAGCCGCATGTCGCCATCGAGGTTCGCAGCGCGCCGCAGAGGTTGAGCGTGCCGTCGTTCTGGTGCGCGGGGCCGAGAAGGACATCCTCGAGCGAGCCCTTCACGCCGGCCTTCACCCGCGTGCCGCGCGGCAGCTCGGGATGGAACGTCGCCATGCCCCAGTGGTAGCCGCGGCCGGGCGCCTCCGAGGCGCTTGCGAGCGGCGAACCGATCATCACCGCATCGGCGCCGCACGCGATCGCCTTCGCGACGTCGCCGCCGGCGCGCATGCCGCCGTCGGCGATGACGTGGCAGTACGTGCCCGTCTCGTCGAGGTGGCGCATCCTCGCCGCCGCAGCGTCGGCGACGGCCGTGCACTGCGGGACGCCGATGCCGAGCACGCGGCGCGAGGTGCACGCGTGACCGGGACCGACGCCCACCAGCACGCCGACCGCACCCGTGCGCATGAGGTGCAGAGCGCCCGCGTAGGAGCAGCAGCCGCCGACGATGACCGGGATGTCGAGACCGGCGATGAACGCGTTGAGGTCGAGTGGCTTGTCGTAGCTCGAGACGTGCTCGGCGCTCACGACCGTGCCCTGGATGACGAGGACGTCCAGGCCTCCGGCGAGCGCCGGCCCGATGTAGCGCTCGACGTTCTGCGGGGTGAGGCTGGCGGCCGCGAGCACTCCGCCGTCCTTTATCTCGCGGACGCGCTTCTCGACGAGCTCGGCCTTGACCGGCTCGAGGTAGATCTCCTGCATCTTGCGAGTGGCCTCTTCGTCCGGGAAGGAGGCGATTGCGTCGAGCTTGGCGGCGGCGTCCTCGAAACGGGTCTGAATACCCTCGAGGTTGAGGACGGCGAGTCCGCCGAGCTTGCCCATCGTCACGGCGAAAGCCGGATCCACCACGCCGTCCATCGCGGAGGCGAGGACCGGCAGCGGGAACGAGAACGTCTTGCCGCCGAACGCGAACTCCCAGTGGATGTCCACGTCGCGCGGGTCGCGGGTGCGCCGCGACGGCACGATGGCGATGTCGTCGAACCCGTATGCCCTGCGAGCCGTCTTGCCCCGTCCGATCTCGACTTCCATGCTGCCTCCTAAAGGCCCGAAAGGTTCGCCCGTGACGGCGGTAACACAAGACCAGGCCCGGTCTCCCCGACTTGCCGAGCGGGGGACTGCCTGGTCTGACGTGAGCCGCGAGCACAGTCCGAGCGGCGCGGTCGCCCGGGCCGGTCTCGGTATGCGTATTGTAGGTCGTTTGCGCGCGCGGGGGAAAGAGCGTATGTCTGACGCATGCGCAGATACCTAGCAACCGTCGCCGTCCTGCTAATCGCATCGCTCGTGACGGCGCCCGATGCGCTCGCCGCGACCATCGTCGTCGACCCCGGCCACGGCGGTCCTTACTCGAATTCCAACCACTTCGGCCTGCGCGAGGAGCACGTGAACCTCGCGATCGCGCGCGAACTCGCGCGCGAACTGCGGGCCCGCGGCCACACCGTCGTCCTCACGCGCGACCACGACACCGCACTCTCCCTTCGCGACCTGCCCACCTGGCACTGGGACTCGGGATGGCGCCTCTTCCCCGACGGGATCGTCCGCGTTCGCCAAGGGGTGCCCACCGACGACCTGCAGGCGCGCGTCGACGTCGCGAACCGCATCGGAGCCGATCTCTTCATCTGCGTCCACAACAACGGCGGCCGGCCCTCGGCGCGCGGAACGGAGACGTACGCCGCCCGGCGCGACCCGCTCGGACGACGGCTCGCGGCCGACGTCCAGGCCGCGGTCGCCGCCGGGGTCGGCACACGCAACCGCGGCGCGTTCGCGCGCGACTTCTACGTCGTGCGCTGGGCGGACATGCCGGCGGCGCTCGTCGAATGCGGATTCGTCAGCAACCGCGCCGACGCGCGCCTGCTCGCGAGCGCCGCGTGGCGCGCCCGGTTCGCTCGCGCCATCGCCGGAGGCGTCACGCGCTTCCTCGCGCGCCGGCCGTTCTCCGAACGCCTCCCCCGCATCGGCGGCGAGGGCGCCGCGGGGACCGCCGCGGCTCTCGCGCGCTCGGGCTGGCCGGAGGGCGCGCGCACGGTGATCCTCGCGTCCGCTGACGGGACGGCGGCGCTCGACGCGCCGACGCTGTCCCGCGCGCTCGACGCGCCGCTGCTCTACACGAGCGGCGGCGCTCTGCCCACCGCCACCGCGGCGGCACTCGCGGCGATCGCGCCGACGGAGGTCGTCGCGATCGGAAGCGAGGGATCGCTTCCCGCCACGCTTCTCGCCGAGGCGGCGGGCGTCGCCGGAGCGCATGCTTCGCGCATCGCCGCCGGAGACGCTTTCTCCGCCGTCACGGGACGGGTGCGCGCGCTCGTCGTCGCGTCCGGCGACGACACACGGACCGCCCTCGCCGCGGCCGCCGCGGCGGCCGACCTCCGCGCGCCACTGCTGCTCTGCGCCGGCGGGTCGCTCCCGGCCTCCGCGACGGCGTTCGTCTCCCGACACCGCCGGGAGGTCACGCTCACGGTCGTCGTCGGCGACGAGACCGCCGTGAGTGCCGCGACGGCCGCCACGCTCCCGGCCGCGCTCCGCATCGTCGGGAGCGACGCGTTCGAGACCCGCATGGCCCTCTTCGACCTGCTCGGGCGCCCCGGCGCGCTCTCGCCGCTCGTGGCGAGCGCACGCGACGTACCGACCGCGCTCGCGGCCGCCTGCTACGCCGGGAAGACGGGCCGCCCGCTCCTGCTCGTCGATGGACGCGCGCTGCCGGGCCGCTTGCGGGAGTGGCTCGGGCTGAACGCCTCCCGCGTCACCGGCCCGACGCTCGTCGGCGGCGTCGCGACGCTACCACCGTCCGTAGGGTGGGCGCTCGCGAAGGCGCTCGGAAGGTAGCGAGGACCGGGAGGTCCGGCGCGAGTTCCGCAGCCGGGGGAGGCGCGAAGCGCCGAGGGTCCCCGGCGAGGACTGTCTGAGCGCAGGACCTCTCGGTCCCCCGCCCCTACACGTTGAAGCGGAAGTGCATGACGTCGCCGTCGCGCACGACGTATTCCTTGCCCTCGATGCGCAGCTTCCCGGCCGCCTTCGCCGCCGCCTCGCTGCCGAGAGCGTCGTAGTCCGCGTAGGCGATGACCTCGGCCTTGATGAAGCCTCTCTCGAAGTCGGTGTGGATGACGCCCGCCGCCTGCGGCGCCTTGGCGCCGGCGGGAACGGTCCACGCACGCGCCTCGAGCGGCCCGGCCGTGAAGAACGACTCGAGTCCCAGCAGCCGGTACGCCTCGCGGATCAGCGCGTCGAGGCCCGCCTCGCGAAGACCTAGCTCCTCGAGGTATTCCACCGCTTCGTCCGGCTCGAGGTCGGCGAGATCGGCCTCGACCTTCGCGCAGATGGGCAGGGGCACCACGCCGTCGATCGTTGCTTGAGATTCGCCCAGCTCGGTCTCGTCGACGTTGGCGACGTAGAGCATCGGCTTCATCGTGAGCAGGTGGAGGTCGCGCAGGAGCGCGCGCTCGTCATCGGTCATCTCCATCGTTCCGGCACGATGGCCCTGGCCCATCCACTTCTCCACTCGCCCGACGAGCGCGACCTTCGCGGCGAGCGCGGCGTCGCGCTTCGCCTCCTTCTCGAGTCGCGGCAGCGCCTTCTCGACGGTGCCGAGGTCGGCGAGGACCAGCTCCGTCTTGATCGTCTCGACGTCGCCCGCGGGGTCGACCTTGCCGTCGACGTGCACGACGTTCTCGTCGGAGAAGTAGCGCACGACCTCCACCACCGCGTCGGTCTCTCGGATGTTCGCGAGGAACTGGTTGCCGAGTCCCTCGCCCTCACTCGCGCCGCGCACGAGCCCCGCGATGTCGACGAACTCGACGACCGCCGGGACCACCCGCTCGGGGTGGACGAGCTCGGCGAGACGGTCGAGGCGCGGATCGGGCACGGGCACGACGCCGACGTTCGGCTCGATCGTGCAGAACGGGTAGTTCGACGCGCCGACGCTCTTGCGAGTGAGCGCGGTGAACAGCGTCGACTTGCCGACGTTGGGTAGCCCGACTATGCCGATGGAGAGTGACAAAGGCGCTCCTCGCCTCTCGCACGTGATGGACTCTGGTACTGTACTCGATGGTCGCGCGACCCGCCACAGAGGAGTATGCCCGTGCGCATCGCGATGCTCTGCGACATGTACAAACCGCACCAGAGCGGCGTCACGAACCACATCGACCTCAACAAGGGGTCCATGGAGGCCGCCGGGCACGAGGTCTTCGTCCTCACCTTCGGCGACCTCGACCATCGCGACGAGGAGCGCAACGTCCTGCGCTCGCCTGGGGTCCCGTGGGGGCGCACCGGCTACAGGTTCGGCCTCGGATACTCCCGTGCCGCCCGCCAGGTCCTGCGCACCGCGGACGTCGCGCATGTGCACCACCCGTTCATGAGCGGCCGCTTCGCGCTGCGCGAATGCGTGCCGCGCTCGATACCGATCGTCTTCACGAACCACACACGCTACGACCTGTATTCGGACGCCTATGCGGCATTCGTGCCAAAGGCGATCCGCCGCGCGTACGTGCTTGGCTACCTGCGGCGTTTCTGCTCCCGGATCGACCTCACTATCGCGCCGTCACCCGGCATCGCAGCCTGGCTCCGAGAGTCCGGCGTCACGGGACGGGTCGAGGTCGTGCCGAACAGCGTCGACACCCGCCCGTTTTGCGAAGCGGACCGCGCGGCGGCGCGAGCCGGGCTCGGCATCGGCGACGATGAGACGGTGGTGTGCTATCACGGCCGCCTCGGACCGGAGAAGGACATCACCACCCTCCTGGGCTGCTTCGGTGCCGCGTCGAAGCGAGTGGACGGCCTCACTCTCCTGCTCGTCGGAGACGGGCCGGAGCGGACGCGCCTGGAGGCGTACGCGCGCGGCACCGGGCTCGCAGGGAAGGTGCGCTTCACCGGAGCGATACCGTACCCGAAGATGCCGGGGGTGCTCGCCGCGGCCGACTTCGCCGCGACGGCATCGGTCACCGAGGTCCACCCGCTCACGGTCATCGAGGCGATGGCGACCGGCCTTCCAGTCGTAGGCGTCGTCTCGCCCGGCGTGAGCGACACCGTCGAGGACGGCACGACCGGCCTGCTCGTCGCGCCTGGAGACCCGGTCGCGCTCGCCGGGGCGATAGAGCGCCTCGCGAGCGACGCGGGGCTGCGGGCGGCGATGGGTGGGCGTGCGCGCGAGGCTGCGGCCGCGTACGACGTCGCCCGTACGAGCGCCGTCGTGCTCGAGCGCTACGCGGAACTCGTGCGTGCGAAGCGGCGGTAGGATACGGGGAGGACGGGCTAGAGTCGTCTTTTACGCTTTCGAAGGGCTCGTTGCGGCCATTCATCGCCGTAAACGAAGCGCTGGTTAGTTGGCGGACTCGTCTGCGAAGTACTTAGCCATCATGTCCTCCGCAATTGTCCGCAGCTGGTCCGCAGCTGGTCCGCAGCTGGTCCGCACCCTGTCCGCACCCTGTCCGCACCCTGTCCGCAGCTGGTCCGCAGTCGTCATCGTCATCGTCAGAACAGACTCCGCTGACTTGAGTCGGGCGGCTGGTAATCGGCATTGATTTCGTAGAATGCACTGGGATCGCTAACCGACTTCCCGTGCCTTACAAGCATGCCCTTCTCGACGAGCGCTGCAAGCGCTCTCTGGATGTGTCGGCGATCCATGTCGACCGCATCCACGACATCACTCGCCTTTGCACGCCCGCTCTGATAGACGACTTCGAGCACGGTGATTTGTATTGACGCGAGCTCGTCGAGTACGTGCTCCGAGTATCGCTCGCGCAAGTCCGCAACTGCTTTCTGGCCCGCTACGGTGTAACAAGCAGCGCCTCTGGTTCCATGCTGCGTGAGCAAGCCGCGCCGGACCAATGCCTGCAACTGGCGTGTCGCCTCAGGCCCATCAACGAAGTTGAGTGACTGAACGTCAGAGTTGACCACACGTCCGTCGCGAGCCGCCGTGACAAGAATGCGCTGCTGATCTTCGGGAAGGCCGTGCGCCCCCAGGCCCTCTAACCAGGCGTGCGCCTCCTCATCCAGAAACGCGTGGAGCCTCAACGTCACCGTGAACGATGTGGCAGCGTCCTTGAACTCCGGACGGGGAAGATGCGCCTCGTCCATGGCACGTATCATGTTGTCGATACCGATGCCGTGACGCTCAACGTACCCCAAGGCCCTCAGCACGTCTGCAGTTCTCGGATTGCGTGCATAGGATTCCGTGACGATGTTCTCGAGCGTTATCGGATAGGGCAACCCTCCTGGGCTTTGGATCTCGATGCGATCAGCGAATAGCCGGACATGGACGGTGCCGCCTGCCAGCGCGTAGTCGCGGTGGCACAGTGCGTTGACAATGGCTTCTCTGAGGGCGAAGCGGGGCACCGCGGGCAGCTTTTTCACCCTGAAGCCATCCGCGAGCACTGCCATGCTGAGCCTGTCCGTCAAGAGCCGCTCAGTTCTGTCGATGATCGCCGGGATTGTCCCTTCGACCTCTTCCGAGTGGATATAGACACCGCCGGCACCCGGCTGGGCGATCGACTTCCCCGGGAACTGCACGAAGAGCACTTTGCTCTGAGGGACCAACGCCTGCGGGTCTCGCGCGAAAAAGACAGCGCCGAGTACCGTCAGCGCGTCAGACCCAGGACCACGGACGATTGCGCCAAGCCCGCGAAGCACCTCCTCATCGGAGGCATGCGACACTAGCGAGTCCGGGTTGCGCTCCAAGACGGATTCCTTGTACATCCCCACGGCAGCTTCATCGACATCCGCCAGCGCCGTGCCCGAAACTTCGCGAAGCTCGTACTCGATTTCGGTCTTCGCGGCAACATGCGACGGCTCTTGGTCGAGGTAGATCGCCTCGCGCTCGCCACCTCGTCTTCGCGCAAGTGAGCCGTTGATGTGCTGGTGAAGCGTCGGAGAATCCGGCACCTCCATGAGAATCGCGTATGCTCCGGACTCTGGGTCGGGCACGACCTCGACTCGCACCAAGTCGAGTGGAGGTCGCATGCATTCCCGAGCAGCTCGGCTGATGCTGTCCAGTTCTGCTTGGCCGACGGACTTGATCTTGCCGCTGAACCTCGGCGGTCGGTCGTGAGTCATGCCAAAGACCACAAACCCACCCTGAGCGTTCGCGAACTGCATGAAGTAGTCAGCCAGCTCGCTCGGCTTGACGATGTTCTCCTTGAGCTCAAGGGTTTGGGTCTCGTGGCCCTCAACGAGGCGTTCCAGCTGCTCCGCATTCATCCTCGGACGTCCTTCAGCTTCTCATCCATAGAGCAAAAGCCCCTCCTCGAGCACCTGGCACTCAATCGAGGCGTGCACCTTCGAGTACCTCTCGAACTCGGCGTGTGTCTTCACGAGGATGTCGGTCGGGAACTCGAGCCCCGATAGGGCCCGGTGTGCGCGCTGCGCCCGACGGATCGGCGTGTCATCGCTCTCGGCGACGATCACCGCGAAGTCGTAGTCGCTGTCCTCCGTCGCCCGCCCCCACGCGCGCGAGCCGAAGAGGTACACCTTCTCGGGGTGGAACTCGGCCACCAACCGCTTCGTGGCCTCACCCAACCGCCGTTCTTCCACCGCGACCGGACCCATGCGGCTTCCCTCCGGGATCAAGAATCGGTGCTCCGAACGCTCATGCGTTCGCCTGAAGTATATCCTCCGCACACGACGGCCGCATTCGTGCGGGCGGCTCATGACAGGGTTGCTCCAGTGCCGTCGAAATGTCAGATGGCGGCGCTACAATTGCCCCGACTGAGCGGAGGCAGCGGTGAAGCCGAGGTCAAACCAACCGAAGAAGCATCACTACGTTCCCTGTGTCCTGCTGTCTCGCTTCGGTGACGGCGAGGGGCGCAACACCCTCATATGGGTTTGGGACAAGCAGACGGGCAAAGTCCGCCGCACGAGCGTCAACGACGCCGCACACGAGAAGCACCTCTACCGCGTCCCCAGGGAAGACTGTGCACTCATCGCCGATCTACCCGGCATGCGCTCGCTGCCAGAGGAGTACCAGGGCGAACTCGGCTGGGAGCACATGTTCGCGGACATCGAGGGGATTTTCGGCACCCTGCTCGATAGCATGTCCGAAAACCTTCGCATACCCGAGAGAGGCTCCGACGACTGGCGGTTCCTGCTGCACACCTTCTTTCTCTTGTCGGCGCGAACGCCCGCGAAGATGGAGGAAGCGCGAGTGGTGGGGGAACTCACGCTGAACATGTTCGCTCAACTTGAGGTCAACCGCTCTGACGACCCCGAGCGAGAGGCGCCCCGCTACGAAATGCCGTTCCGCGAGAACAGTCATATCCTGCTGGCGCACACCTTGCTGTCCATGGAGCCGGTGGTCGCCCTGCTTGCCGAACGCAACTGGTCGCTGCGTGTAGTGAACGACCCCGCCAACTTCATCCTCACCGACTATCCCGTGTCTTATTCGTTCGCACGACCATCCCGCAACGAGTTCGATAGTGCCGCCCCTGCGACGAAGAATACACTCGCCACTCTCCCTTTGAGCCGAAACATGTTGTTGGTCGGCGAGTTCGAGGTGCCAAGCGGGATGCGCATGGGCGATGCCAGATGGGTGGGATACCAGAACAACCTGGCATTCACCCTCGCCGAGCGGTTTTTGTTCACCCGCGAGGACAGGTTCGACTGCCTGACCGACTTCGAGCGTCTTCCCGCTTATGCCAGCATCTATGGCTCGGAAGAACGGCTGGTCACCATCACGCCCGAACTGTTTCGTTCGATGCACGAGAAAGGCGCACTCGAAAAGCCCGTGCGCATGACCGTCAACGGGCAACTGCCACAGGACTACCGCCTTTCGTAGTTCGCCCGCCCATGGCAGCAGGTAGGAATACCTTCCCAGTGACCTACTCTGTCCTGAGCACTCCCTCCGCTCGCGGTCGCGCGTGCGAGAGTGAGAACGACCGGAGGGCCGCCCCTCGCGGGACGGCCCTCGGTTCGATGCGTTTCTCGGTGCGAAAACGCGGCCTAGTACATCCCGCCGCCCATGCCGCCGCCCATCGCGGCCGCGGCGGCGCCGCTGTCCTTCTCCTTGACGTCCGAGACCGTGGTCTCGGTGATCAGGATGAGCGCGGCGATCGAAGCCGCGTTCTGCAGCGCCGAGCGGGTGACCTTGACCGGGTCGATGACGCCCATCTTCACTAGGTCGCCGTACTCGCCGGTAGCGGCGTTGAGACCGTGGCCCTTCTTGAGGGTCTTTACCTTCTCGGCCACCACGGAGCCCTCGAATCCTGCGTTCGACGCGATCATCTTCAGCGGCTCGTCGAGCGCCTTGCGGATGATCCGCACGCCGATGGCCTCGTCCTCGTCGACCTTCAGGGCGTCGAGCACCTTCGCCGCGTCGGTCAGAGCCACGCCGCCGCCGGGCACGATGCCCTCCTCGACCGCCGCGCGGGTCGCCTGGAGGGCGTCCTCGATGCGGTGCTTCTTCTCCTTGAGCTCGACCTCGGTGGCCGCGCCGACCTTGATGACGGCGACACCGCCGGAGAGCTTCGCGAGCCTCTCCTGCAGCTTCTCCTTGTCGAAGTCGCTGTCGGAGTTCTCGATCTCGACCTTGATCTGGTTGATCCGGCCCTTGATGTCCGCTTCCTTGCCGGCGCCGTCGATGATCGTCGTGTTCTCCTTGGTGATCTTGACGGTCTTCGCGCGGCCGAGCACCTCGAGCGTCACGCTCTCGAGCTTCGTGCCGAGCTCCTCGCTCACTACCTGGCCGCCGGTGACGATGGCGATGTCCTCGAGCATCCGCTTACGGCGGTCGCCGAAGCCCGGCGCCTTGACGGCGACGCACGTGAACGTGCCGCGCAGCTTGTTGAGGATCAGCGTCGGCAGGGCCTCGCCCTCGACGTCCTCGGCGATGATGAGAAGCTGCTTGCCGGCCTGCATGACCTTCTCGAGCACGGGGAGCAGGTCCTGCAGGTTGGAGATCTTCTGGTTCGCGATGAGGATGAGCGGATCGCTGAGCACGGCCTCCATGCGGTCGGGGTCCGTGATCATGTAAGGCGAGATGTAGCCCTTGTCGAACTGCATGCCCTCGACGGTCTCGATGTCGATGCCGAAGGTCTGGCTCTCCTCGACGGTGATGACACCGTCCTTGCCCACGACCTCCATCGCCTCGGCGATCTTGGCGCCGATCGTCTCGTCGGCGGCTGAGATCGAACCGACCTGCGCGATCTCGTCCTTGTCCTCGATGTCCTTCGCGTTGCCCTTGATCTCGGCGACGACGGCCTCGACGGCCTTCTCGATGCCGCGCTTGATGGCGAGCGGGTTCGCGCCCGCCGCGACGTTGCGCAAGCCCTCGTGGACGATGACCTGGGCCAGCAGCGTCGCGGTGGTGGTGCCGTCACCGGCGACGTCGTTCGTCTTCGTAGCGACTTCCTTGATGAGCATGGCGCCCATGTTCTCGAGCGGGTCGTCGAGCTCGATCTCCTTGGCGATGGTCACGCCGTCGTTGGTGATCGTCGGCGCGCCGAACTTCTTCTCGAGGACCACGTAGCGCCCGCGGGGGCCCAGGGTGACCTTCACCGCGTCGGCGAGCTTGTTGACGCCCGCTTCGAGGCCGCGTCGAGCCTCCTCGTCGAACCTGATGTCCTTGGCCATAGTGAGTGTTCTCCTTCCGGATGCGTGAGAGAGAGGCGTCGAGGGCTTCGCTAGCCCTTGACGATCGCGTACACGTCGTCGGCGCGAAGGATCAGGTAGTCCTCGCCGTCGATCTTGATCTCGGTCCCGCCGTACTTGCTGTAGATGACCACGTCGCCGACCTTGACGTCCACGGCGATGCGCTTCTTGCCGTCCTCGTCCCACTTGCCCTCTCCTACGGCCACGACCTTGCCCTTCTGGGGCTTCTCCTTGGCCGTGTCGGGGATGAACAGTCCGGACTTGGTCTGCTCCTCCGCCTCCAGCTGCTTGACGACCACGCGGTCGCCCAAAGGCTTGAGATCCATGTCTACCCTCCTGCTTCACGTGCTCGACTGACCGGTTCCGGGGCGCGATATCGGCTTGCGCCACGCATGAGTAGGTACCCCTCCTCGAGACGCGTTAGCACTCGCTCCCCGTGACTGCTAACGGAATCGGATTGTAGCGAGGCGCACGCGCGTATGCAAGACCTGCGCCGTACAAACGTCACACATCTGCTACGTGGCCGCTCATATCCTGGCCAAGCCGCAGGTTAGGAACGGCCTCCGCGTCGAGTGGGAGCCTGTCCCCGCGCGCGAGGCGGAAGTGCGCGGCAGCGGCGACCATCGCCGCGTTGTCGGTGCACAGATCCAGCGGCGGCACGCTCAGGCGCACCCCCTTGGCCCCGAGCGCGGCGGCGAGCGACTCGCGCAAGCGAGCGTTGGCGGCCACACCGCCGGCGAGGCAGAACGTCCGCACGCCGAGTTCCTCGGCCGCCCGCACCGCTTTCGCCACCTGCACGTCCACGACAGCCGCCTCGAACGAGGCGGCGATGTCCGCCACGGCGAGATCACGGCCGGCGGCACGCTCCTTCGCGATGTGCGTGACGACGGCCGTCTTGAGACCGGAGAGTGAGAAATCGAAGTCACCCGAGCGCAGCATCGCGCGCGGGAACGGGATCGCCTCGGAGTCGCCTTGCTGCGCCAGCCGCGAGATCGCCGGACCGCCCGGATAACCTAGTCCGAGCGCCTTCGCGACCTTGTCGAACGCCTCCCCCGCCGCATCGTCGAGCGTGCTGCCGAGGGTGCGATACTCGCCCCAGGCCGGCACGTGGACGAGCGACGTGTGGCCGCCGCTCACAAGGAGCGCCACGAGCGGCGGCGCCACCGTCGGATCGGCGAGCAGGTTCGCGAAGATGTGCGACTCGAGGTGGTTCACCCCCACGAGCGGAAGCCCGGTCGCGAACGCGAGCCCCTTCGCGTATGCCACCCCGACCACGAGCGCGCCCACGAGCCCTGGACCGTGTGTCACGGCCAACCCGTCGAGTTCGCCCAGGCGCACCCCGGCGCGGGAGAGCGCCTCGTCGACGACGGCGACGATCGCCTCTGTATGCTTGCGGGACGCGATCTCCGGGACGACCCCGCCGAAGCGTGCGTGGAAGTCGACCTGGCTCGCGACCACGCTCGACAGCAAGTCGGTGCCGTCGCGCATGACCGCCGCGGCGGTCTCGTCGCACGACGTCTCGATGGCCAGCAACAGCTCACCTCTCGGCAGGTCCGCCGAATCCTTCGCAAGAGACAGGAGCGCGCGGTCCCCCCGCGCGGAGATCGCATCGAGCGCCGCACTCGACTCCTGTCCCGCAAGGTCGCCGGTCCACATTATGAGCGCGTCCTCGTGCGTGTCGGGGTAGTACCCCGTGCGGATCCCCTCTGTGATGAAGCCCGCCTCGCGGTAGAGCGCGACCGCGGCGTCGTTGCTCGGACGCACCTCGAGGGTGAGCCTGCTCGCACCGCGCGAGCGCGCCTCGACGGCGAGGTGCGCGAGCAGCGCCGAAGCCAGACCCTCGCGACGGAACGCCGGCGCTACGGCGAGATTCAGCAAGTGAGCCTCGTCATCAAGGACCATGATCCCGCCGAAGCCGAGAAGGCGTCCGTCCGCCTCCAGAACCGCCCAGTAGCGCGTGTCGGTCAGCGCGAGTTCCTCGCGGAACGACGCCCGCGACCACGGCATCGTGAAGCTCGACTCCTCGACCCTGAGCACGGAGTCGAGGTCGGCCGAGGTCATCTCCCTGACCAGCACGCTCACGGTCCCACCGCCCCTGGACCGGCGACCCCGCTCTGGGGAGGACGTTCCCGGGAAGCCTGCCTGGAGGGCTCGCGCTCCTCGGCGTCGGCGAGTCTCGTGTAGATGGGGAGCAGCGCGCCGGGCTCGCCCTCCCCGGCCACCACGCCGCGAGCATGCGCCTCGGCGAGAAGCGCGCGTCCCGTCGGATACCACCGCTCGCGGTCGACGACTTCGACGCGCCCAGCCAGAGCCTCGCGAAAGACCGCCTCGTGCTTGGCGAGGCCGTCCCCCGCGAGCAACATCGCGCCGTCCGTCTCCGCCGCCCAACGCGAAGCCGTCTCCAGCGGCCGCTCGACGAGATCGACGCCGATCCGCCGGACGTCTCCGCCTTCGAGCCGGAACAGCGCCGGATAGACTTCTCCCCGCATGGCGTCGCCGACGATGCCGAGCATGCCGCCATTCCCGGCGAGCCCCCGCGCGACGGCATCGAGGGTGCCGACGCCGTAGAGCGGGACCCCGAGACCGTGAGCGAGGCCCTTCGCGGTCGCCACGCCGATGCGTACGCCGGTGAACGAGCCGGGGCCCCGCCCGACGACGACGCACTCGAGGTCGGCCGGCGTGAGGCCCGCTTCCGCGAGGAGATCGCGCAGACCGGGCAGTAGGTTCGACAGTGCCGCCCGCGGAGCCATTCGGTCGCTCTCCGCGAGGATCTCGACGTCCCCAGGTTCACCAGGCTCCGGAAGCCGGCCGACGGCGATGGCGAGCTGCTCGGTCGCGGTGTCGAAGACCGCGGTCAGCTTCACGCGGCACCGCCCGCAGCGTCCCCGGCGGCGGCGACCCACGCCCTCGCCAACGCCATCGCCCGCGGACCGGTCGGCCGCAAGCAGAGTCGGCGGGAGGTCTCGCCCGCAAAGCTTATCTCGACCGAAAGGTGATCGTCGGGCAGCGCCTCGGGGAAGCGATCTCCCCATTCGATCAGACTCACGCCGCCGGACTCGAGCGTCCCGCGGAAGTCGATGTCCTCGAGCTCGTCCGCGTCCTCGAGCCGATACAGGTCGAGGTGGAAGAGTGTGAGTGCTCGGCCGGGGTGCACCAGGAGGATGTTGAACGTCGGGCTGGTCACGGGCTCCTCGACTCCCATCCCGCGCGCGACCCCCTTCGCCAGACATGTCTTCCCTGCGCCCAGATCCCCGCACAGCGAGACGACGTCGCCGGGCTCCACCAGGCGAGCGAGCGCTTCACCGGCACGCTCGGTCGCCTCGGCGCTGCGACTGCCGATGACGAGCGGCTCGCCGCTCACCCCAGCGCCCTGTCCAGCACGACCCGTAGACGCTTGAAGTCGTCGAAGAGCACGTCCCGCTTGTCGGGCGAGTAGAGCGCGGCCGCAGGATGGAAGATCGGCACGACCTGACGCCCGTCCACCTGGTAGAGCCGCCCCCTGAGCGACGAGATCGGCGCGTCCGTGTGGAGCATGTAGCGCGTCGCGAAGTTACCGAGCGTCGCTACGACCACGGGGTCTATCAGGCGCAGCTGCTCGGCGAGGAACGGGGTGCACGTGGCGATCTCCTCCGGGAGCGGGTCCCTGTTGTTCGGCGGACGGCACTTGAGCACGTTCGCGATGTAGACCTCCGTCCGCCGCAGACCGATGCTGCCGAGCAGCTCGTCGAGGAGCTTCCCCGCTGCGCCCACGAACGGCTCACCCTTCAGGTCCTCGTTGCGGCCCGGCGCCTCTCCCACGAAGACGAGACGCGCGCCCGGGTCTCCCACGCCGAAGACGAGCCGGGTGCGAGTGGATCCGAGGGGACAGCGGTGGCAATCGCCGATGTAGCCGCCAAGGGCCTCGAGATCGGGATGAGAGAGATCGGTCACGGACGGCCTCACAGCCAAGTCGTGACGTCCTGGAGCGGCCGCCGCGACGGCTTGCCCGCCGACTCCGCCGAGTAACCGACGGGCAGGATCGCCACGGGCGCGATCGGGTGGGGTATCTCCAGCGCCTCGCGCACCGCACCCTCGTCGAACGCTCCGATCCAACAGGAGGCGAGACCGCGATCCACGGCCGCGAGCAGGATGTTCTCGACGGCGGCCGCACTGTCCTGTATCGCATAGAGCATCTCGCCGCGGTCACCGTATCGCGCCGCGCAGGGACGCGGGTCGACGCACACGACGATCACGACCGGGGCCGCGGTCGCCCAGCGCTGCGTCAGCGCGCCGGCAAGCCGCTCGCGAGTGTCGAGCGAGCGGACCACGTAGAACCGCCACGGCTGGATGTTCCCGGCCGTCGGAGCGCTGACGGCGGCGGCCAGCAACTCCGCGACGTCCTCCTCGCTCACTGCGAGCTTGGGGTTGAAATGGCGCACGCTGCGCCGCTTCGCGATAACCTCGGCGAACTCCACGGCGGCCCCTTAGCCTCTTAAGCCGCCTGACGCGGCACGGGTGCGTGTCCCGCCCTGCCCACACACTTCCACGCACGGGACATCTCCATTCTAGCGCAGCGCGGCAGGAACCCTGCCGCGCGTGGCGAATCCAACGGACAAGGGGGTGGGACGGAGAATGAGCAGCCAGCGGCCCGACATCACTGACGAGGACATTGGAATGCGCGCGCTCGAGCTCCGCCGCGAGCGGGCGGTCGAGTACGCGGTCGACCGGCTCCGGCGTGGAGCGGCCGAGCGGTGGCGGACACTGGACCCGGCGGACTACGAGCGCTTGACTTGGTTGCTCGGGGAGCTGTGGTCGTTCGTCACCCACTCGGAGTGGAACGACCTGCACTTCTCCGGCGCGAGCGGCGCGGACATCGACCGTCTTCTCGAGTTCGCGGCCGAACTGCGCGCGGGAACCCGGCCCACCGATGCCGTGCTCTCGGAGGCCGAAGGGGTCGTCCGTAAACAGGATTAGATCAGCCGGCGGCCGCGGCCGCCACGCGGGCGGCTTTCGAGCGCTCTATCTGCTTCTTGACCTTCTTTAGGCGGAACAGGTCCTCGCGTGCGCGTTCGTCCAGCGTCATCTGGATCGCGCGGACCTGTTCGCTCAGCGTCGGGATGGTGACCTGTTCGAGCGCGTTCACTCGTCGGCTCGTCTTCTGTATCTCCTCGCCGAGACGCTTCAACCGCGTCTCGATGTCCGCATACTCGATGATGGCGTCGAGGATCTTCTCGAACTTGTCGGCCGCCTCGTCGATGCGTGACGAGACGCCGGTGACGGCGTAACCACGCGTGAACGACGTCCGCAACGGGCTCTCGGACTTGTTCACGACCGGCACGGCGACGCCCATGATCTTCGTGCCGGTCATGCCGACCTTGATCGTCCCCTTGCCGGCCATCGCCGCGGAACGCACGGTCACGCCGCCGTCGACCGCTTTCGCGACGGTGAGGCTGAACTGCGCGTTACGCGACATCTGTTCGAGACTGCCCGACAGGCGCAGGGTCTCATCCATGACCGCCATGAACTCGATGAGCAGCGCGTCGCGCTTCTGCTTGAGCAGTTCCATGCCCTGTTTGGCGAGCTGGATCTGCCCCTTGCGCTCGAGCAGCTCGGAGCGTGTCGGGCGGACCTCCTCCACGCGTCAGTCCTCCTCGGCGTCCTCGGGCGCGCCCGCGTCCGGGGCCGCGGCCGTCTCCTCGGCGTCCGCCTGCTCGGCGGCAGCCGTCTCCGGCATGTACTTCCCGATGAAGTCGCGCACGCGCTTGAGTTCGCCGACCGGAAGACTCGACAGGAGTTCCCACCCTATGGCCAGCGTCTCCTCGATGGTGCGGCCCTCATCGCCCTGACCGACGACGCGATCCTCGAACATGTCGGCGAACCGCAGATAGCGACGGTCGGTCTCGGACAACGCCTCTTCGCCGACGATGGCGACGAGGCGGCGCAGGTCGCGGCCCTGTGCGTACGCGGCGTAGAGCTGGTTCGCCACGCCACGGTGGTCCTCACGCGTCTTGCCCTCGCCGATACCGAGGTTCATGAGCCTCGAGAGACAGGGCAGCGTGTCGATCGGCGGGTAGACGCCGCGCCGATGCAGCTGGCGCGAGAGTACGATCTGCCCCTCCGTGATGTACCCGGTGAGGTCGGGGATCGGGTGAGTGATGTCGTCGTCGGGCATGGTGACGATCGGCAACTGCGTGACCGAGCCCGGACGGCCCTTGATGCGGCCGGCGCGCTCGTAGATGGTCGAGAGGTCGGTGTACATGTAGCCGGGGTAGCCACGGCGACCCGGGACCTCTTCGCGGGCGGTCGAGACCTCGCGCAGCGCCTCGCAGTAGTTCGTCATGTCGGAGAGGACTACGAGCACCTGCATGTCCTTCTCGAAGGCGAGGTACTCGGCGACGGTCAGCGCGCACCGCGGCGTCAGCAGCCGCTCGACCGTCGGGTCGTCCGCGAGGTTGCGGAAGAAGACGACGCGCTCGATGGCGCCGGTACTCTCGAACTGCTGCATGAAGAACGACGCCTCGCGATGGGTGATGCCCATCGCGCCGAAGACGATGGCGAACTGCTCGCCGGAGACGACGCGCGCCTGCCGGATGATCTGCGCGGCCAGCTCGTTCGCGGGCAGACCCGAGCCGGAGAAGATCGGCAGCTTCTGGCCGCGGACGAGCGTGTTCAGCCCGTCGATGGCGGAGATACCCGTCTCGATGAAGTCGGCCGGCTTCTCGCGGCTGTACGGGTTGATCGGCAGACCGCTGACCTCGAGGCGAGCCTCAGGGATGACCGGCACGCCGCCGTCGATGGGCTTGCCCACGCCGTTGAGCACACGGCCGAGCAGCTCGACCGAGACGTCGATCTTGGCGACCTCGTCGAGGAAGCGCACGCTCGTGTACTCGACGTCGATGCCGCGAGTCCCCTCGAACACCTGGATGCAGGCGATGTCGCCCGCGATCTCGAGCACCTGTCCCGAGCGCTCGCTGCCGTCCGGCATGTTGATCGCGACCATCTCGTTGTACGAGACGCCGTGCACGTTCTCCACGAAGACGAGTGGACCGGTGACGTACGAGAGGGTCCGGTACTCGGTGGTGAGAAGGGACCCCACGGACGGGGTCTTCGTCGCTGTCCGGGCCATCTATTGCACCTCGATCCCTGCGATGTCGGCGCCGATGCGGGCGCACAGTTCCGGTATCACTTCGAGCGACGCGTCGTGGCCGATCGACTTCATGCCCGCGATCTCGTCCTTGAGCGGCAGCTCAAGGACCTGTGAGAGCGCCACGCCGCGCTGCAGCGCGGCGACAGCCGCGTCGTAGAAGGCGAGGATCGCCTTGAGCATCCAGTACTGCTTCTTCGGTGGGCAGAACGCGTCGACTTCGTCGAACGCGAACTGCTGCAGGAAGTCCTCGCGGAGCATACGGGCTATCTCCATGACGACCTTCTCCGACTCCGGCAAAGCGTCGGGGCCGACGAGCTGCACGATCTCCTGCAGCTCGACCTCCTTCTGGAGGATGAACATCGCGCGGTCGCGCGAGGCCTGCCAGTCGAAGGCGACCTCGCCCTCGAACCAGCCTTTGACCTGCGCCAGGTAGAGCGTGTAAGAGCGCGTCCAGGATATCGCCGGGAAATGGCGTCGGTGCGCGAGCCCCGTGTCGAGCGCCCAGAACGCGCCCGTGACGCGCAGCGAGTTCTGCGTCATCGGCTCCGAGAAGTCGCCGCCCGCGGGAGAGACTGCGCCGACCATCGTGACCGAGCCGACCCTGCCGTCACCGCCGAGGGCCTCGACGCGACCGCTCCTCTCGTAGAAGGCGGCAAGCCGCGTGGCGAGGTAGGCAGGATAGCCCTCTTCGCCCGGCATCTCCTCGAGGCGTCCGGAGACCTCACGCAGCGCCTCGCCCCACCTCGACGTCGAATCGGCCATCATGGCGACGTTGTAGCCCTGGTCGCGGTAGTACTCTGCGAGGGTGACGCCCGTGTAGATCGATGCCTCGCGCGCTGCGACCGGCATGTTCGACGTGTTCGCGACGAGCACGGTGCGGTCCATGAGTTTCGCGCCCGTGCGCGGGTCGTCGAGTTCGGGGAACTCGGCGAGGACCTCCGTCATCTCGTTGCCGCGCTCGCCGCAGCCGATGTAGACGATGATGTCGACATCGGCCCACTTGGCGAGCGACTGCTCGGTGACCGTCTTCCCGGTGCCGAAACCGCCAGGGATGATCGCGTTGCCGCCCTGGGCGATCGGGAAGAACGTGTCGAGGATGCGCATCCCGGTGATGAAAGGCGTGGACGGGTCGAGCTTGCGCGTGTACGGACGGCCCTGGCGGACCGGCCAGCGCTGGTGCATCCGCACCTCCTGCCCGCCCTCGAGTGTCACGACGACGTCCTGCACGGTGTAGTCGCCCTCGGCCACGACCTTCGCGACCTTGCCGGCCATTCCGGGAGGCACCATGATGCGGTGCTCGATAGTCGTGCTCTCCTGGACCGTCCCGACGATGGTGCCGGCGACGACCTCCTGCCCGGCTTTCACCCGGGGGGTGAAACGCCAGCGCTTCTCTTGGTCGAGCGCGTCCGCCACCGTGCCGCGGCTGATGAAGTCGCCATGGTCGCGGGCGATCACGGGCAGCGGACGCTGCACGCCGTCGTAGATCGACGAGAGAAGCCCCGGACCGAGGTCGACCATGAGCGGCCCTTCCGTGGACTCGACCGGCTCGCCGACCTTGAGCCCGGCCGTGTCCTCGTAGACCTGGATGGTGGCCTTGTCCGCCTCGAGACGGATGACCTCCCCCATGAGCCCGACGCCGCCGACGCGCACGACGTCGTACATCTTCGCACCGGTCATGCCTTCGGCGACGACGACCGGGCCGGTGATCTTCGCGATAGTTCCCCGTATCATGCGGTCCCCCGCTTCAGTGTGATGTCGAACCCCACCGCTCGACGGATGAGCCGCGCCAGGTAGGCGCGATGGGCGTCTCCGGTCTCGAGCTTCTCCCGGATGGGAAGCGAGATGACGATCGGCCGGTAGATACTGTCGATCTTCTTCTGCAGCCGATCGTCGATGGTGCGCAGGAGCGCCTCGTTCACCGCGACGATCCCGCTCGCGTCATCGTCGACGAGAGCCGCGATCTTCGCGCGGGCCTCCTGTGGGGTGCTCGCCGACTCCACGTCGACGCCCGCGAGACGGAATCCGTCCGCGGTGTCGGGGTCGGTGAGTACGACGAGCCTATACAAGGATCAACTCCTCCTTCATGCGCTTCTCGGTCATGCCAGAAGCGATGCCGCGGATGACGATGCGCAGGTTCGTGACCTCGTTCTGCTTCGCCCACAGGTACGAGATGAGGACCCCGACGCCGAGCGCGTCCCCGGTCCCGACGGCAAGCGCCTTGCGCATGAGGTGGTCTTCGAGCGCTCGCTCGAGCGTGGAGATCGTCCCGTGCTCGGCGTAAGTCTTGACGGCTTCGACGAGCACGCGCTCGTAAGGTGTGCGCGCCAGCCGCGCGAGCACCTCGTCGATGTCTGACATCTGGACGAGGTCCGCGAACAGACGCTCGGTGACGTGGAGACCTCCCGGAAGGAAGAACCTCTTCGCCTCCTCGCTGCGCATGTCCGCCTTCTGCACTCGGAAGACGGTCACGAGATCGACCGCGTCGATCTGGACGGCGAGGATGCGCCGTGCCGTGGCGTAGTTGTGCCCCTTGCCGGCCAGACGCTTGGTCGCCCACTTGGAGTAGAAGCGGTCGAGCGCGAGTTCCAGGACCGCGAGGTCGCTGGTCCGGACGTACTCCACGATCGACTCGTTGAGGGCATGCGCGTAGTCGACGTCCCAGATGACGAGGGTGTCGACGACGTCGCGAACGTCGCGTCGGTGAGCGAGCTCCCTCAGCTCGATAGCGGACATGGCGCCGGCGGCGATGAGGCTCTCCTCTATCTCCTCCGGCGCGAGCCCCATGTGGACACCGCGCAGAACGGTCTTGATGTTGAGCAGGTCCCACTTCCCGAGCAGCGTCCCAAGTATCGTGCGGGCCTCGGCGCTCACGAAATCGAGCACCTTCCGGTACGTCCGCACCATGTTCTCCTTGAACGCCTCGTCGATCGAGGACGGCTTCACGCCGCCCTCCAGCAGCGCCTCATCGATGTCGGGACCGTAGTCCGTGGGAGCGAGGAGCTCGACTGCGTCCCCGAGGTCCCAGCACTTCATGACCTGTTCGAACGTATCCGACGTGATCATGCGCGAGCGCATGCCGCGGACGCGCGCGTTCCCATACCCGTAGCTGCTCGAGATCGGCCGACGCTGACGGTGTCTCGTCACCGCGTGCGTCATGAGAAGAGAGCCTTCGCGATCGCGGTCCGAGCTTCGTGCCGCACGCGATCGAGACGGTCCTCGAGCATGTTGCTGTGGCTGATGCGGCCACCGGTCGCGACGATGACGACGCCGCCGGCCGTGTCGATCGGCTCGCCGAGCACGTAGCCCTTCCCTGCCCCCGCGATCGCCTTCCCCGCGAGAGCCTGGTCCTTGACGTCGACCCGGACCTCGCCGGCGTCACCGCACACCGCGGCGGTCTCGGAGAACAGCCTCTCGAACAGCTTCGCGTAGTCTCCACCGGCGCGCACATCACCGAGGCGCTGCTCGACCGATCCGAGCACCTCCTCGATGGCGCGTTCGCGCGCCGACGCCATCTCACGCTTGGCTGAGAGACGGGCGGCGTTCAGGACACGCCCCGCGCGGTCCCGGCCGGCTGCCTCGGCGGCCTGCATTCCCGCCGCGGTCAAGCGATCGGCCTCTTCTCGCGCCTCGAGCTCGATCTTCTCGGCCTGCTCGCGCGCCTTGGCGAGGACGGCCTCGCTCTCGCTCTCGGCCTGCTCGTCGAGGATCCGCAGGATGTCTTCGAGTGCCATGTTCGACCCCTAGTCGTCCGCGCCGGCTTCCGGCGCGTGTCGGTCACGCCTGAAGGATGAGGAACGCCACGACCATGCCGAGCAGCGCGATGATCTCGGGCAGCGCCTGAAGGACGATGATGTACGTCGCCACTTCCGGACGCTCGGCGAGCGTGCCGGCACCTGCGGAGCCGATGTTCGCCTGCGCGTAGCCGGCGCCGATGCCCGAAAGACCCATGGCGAGTCCAGCGCCGAGGGCCTTCCCGAGTACGGCCATGCCGACCACAGCCGCCTTGGCGGGCTCCTCGGCCGCGAGGGCCACCGCCGGGGTGAACAGGACCGTCAGGAACGTCGTGCCGTAAGCGATGCGTGCGAGCTTGCTCTTGTCCATGCCTCCTCCTAACTCCCTACTTTGTGGAACGGCCGGTATTGCTGTGCCCCCGACTCGTAGAACTTCCCGAAGAACTCGTAGAAGTTGAGGCGGAGCGCGTGAATGTTGGGGCTGAACGCCGCGATGGCGAAGTTGAGGCTGTGGAGCAGGATGCCTACCATGACGCCGATGACCGGCCCCACCTTGAGCGCGATCTCGTTCGCGATGTCCGCGAAGATCGCCCCGGACAGGCCGACAGCCATGATACGGATGTAGCTGGCCACGTGCGAGAACTGCGAGATGGACTCGACGGCGCCCGCAACACCCCCGCCACGGACGGTGAAGAACATGCCGACGAAGATGCCGGCTGCGACCAACGCCTGCAACGGGATGCTCCACGGGCCGAGACTCTCCCCTACCACCGGGATCGCCGCGAGCACTATCAGCAGCGGGACGAAGATGAGAACGGCGAGCATCCCGCCGCGCTCCTCGACGTGCTTCATGTGGCGGGTCCTGAAGCCGTTCACGATGCCGAGCACGAGGCCGAGGATGACCTGAATGGCGCCGACACCGATCGCGATGCCCATGAAGGTGGTGACGAGCTCGGTCCGCACGAAGGGCAGCTGGACCCCGCCCACATGGATCTCGCGGATCCAGCCCAGGTGCTCGCTGAGGATGTTCCCAAAGAACTCGCCGTAGACGAAACCGAACACGATGGCCATCGACGCCGCCGGTCCGAGGACCGCCGTGGCCACCTGTACGCCCTTGTTGTCCTTGAACTTGATGCGCACGAACAAGATGGTGGCGAGCATGATGAGCCCGTAGCCGATGTCGCCGACGATCATGCCGAAGAAGAGCGGGTAGAACAGGAAGATCATCCACGATGGATCGAACGTGCCGTATCGCGGGCTGCCCAAGATGCTGAGCAGGCTCGAGAACGGTGCGACCGCGCCCGTGTTGCGCAGCGCGACCGGTGTCTCCTCGTAGTCGTCCCGCGTGATCCGCTTGCGCTCGATCACGACCGCGTCCCCGACCTTCTCGTGCAGCGCGGCCTCGAGCTTGGCCACCTCTGGCTCGGGCACCCAGCCGGTGACCACGAACGCGTACTCGGTCCGGCTGAACTTGGGGATAACGACGATCTCGTCGAGACGGTCGGTGAGGACCTCGCGCACGGCGCTCATCCTCGAGTACCAGCCGGCGGCGACGCGCGAGAGGCCGCGCTTGATCTGCGAGAGGCGACCTGGGAGAAGATGAAGCCTCTCCGTGATCGTCGCGAACGCCTCTTCGAACGGCATGTCCTTGAGCTCCGAGGGGAGCCTGATCTGGTTGACGTTCTCCATCGCGAGGAACTTGTGGACGTCCTCGCTGTACCTGCGGTCGAAGACGAGGATGGCGACCGTGGTCTCCTCCTCGACATCGGCGGTGAGCACCTCGCACGAGTTGTGCGTCATACGCTCGACCTCCGAGCGGATGTGACGCAGCGCCGCCCGATAACGGCTCTCGAAGAGCAGGGCGATCGACTCGTAGTTCTCGGCGGTGACGACCTCGCGCACGAGAGGCTCGATCTTCTTGAGGATCGGCTTGTACCTGGCGAGGAGTTCCAGCTCGCTCTCGATGGATGTCCGATCGCCGACGAGGTCGGATGTCTCCTTCTCGACCCGGGCGAGCGTCGCGCCGACCTCCTTGATGAGAGCGGCGTTGTCGAGACCGTTCAGGCGCTCGTACTCGCGAAGCCTGTCGTCTTCGATGACCGCACCCGCCTCGTCGACGAGTGAAGCTAGGACGGCACGGGACCTGACCATCAGGTCCTGCAGGTCCTCCCGGTCGGCCTCTTGGTTCGCAAGGATGTCCACGTGCTCTAGCGGCAGCGGCTCCCTCAGCAGGCGCCGCGCCGGGTCCTCGATGTGCAGGACCCCGATCTCGTGAAGAAGACCCACCACCTCGGTCATCCTGTTCTGCGGACCGATTATCTCGACCTTGGCCATCTCGACGAGCATGGCCGCCCCCCTTCGGTCGCCCCGCGCATAGGCGCGGGACTCTAGCTACCGACCACCATCTTCACGACGGTGTCGACGGCGCTACCGGCACGCGCTGCTGATGCCGAGCGTATGCGCTCGACGTCCGCTTTGGTGGACTCCATGAGTTTGGCCTCTTCGACACACGCCGAGGCGACGACCGCCTCTTCGCGGCGTTTGGCGGCCTCTTCGGCCGCGACGCGGGCCTGTTCGATGATCTCCGCGGCTCGAGCACGCGCGTCGGAGACGATGACATCCGCCTCCGCACGAGCATCTTCGAGCCGGTGTCCGATAGCGACCTCGCGCTCGTGGATGACCGCGAGCGGCGAATCGCCGGAAGAGATCCTTGCGACCGGGCCGTGCTTCGCCTCCATGCCTCCCCCTTCCCCGTGGGGGACGACCCGAAGCCGAGGGTCCGGCGCGATCGCCGGTCATACCTCCGGGCGACGGTGGGTCGTCGGGCCGTTCGGGCGCGCCGCACGAGCGGCAGGCCGGCGCTCTTTGCAGGTCTCTATTGCGGTGTGGCCACGCCTCGGGCAGCCATTCCCCGCGTCAACGGTACAGGCGCTCCATCCTCAATCCGAAGGAACATGCTATCTCATAGTTGATAGTTCCGCTCGCGGAGGCCAGTTCCTCTAAAGGTATCCTGGTCGATCCTCCGCCGCCCACGATGACGGCCTCGTCCCCCACGGACACGTCGAGCCCCCGCGGCACCTCGACCATGAGCTGGTCCATGCACACGCGACCGACCTGTCGGCACGGCTTCCCCGCTATGAGCACGCGCATCGCGTTGGAGGCCGCTCGATGGACTCCGTCCGCATACCCGAGCGGCAGGGTGGCGATCGTCGTGGGCCCCGCCGCCCTGTACGTCAGCCCGTAGCTGACTCCTTCTCCGAGCGCAAGGCGTCGCACCCGTGTGACGAGCGCCTTCACCGACATCGCCGGCTCCAGGTCCACGCGGCCTTCCGTCGCGGGAGCAGGATGCAGACCGTAGATCGCGATCCCGCACCGGACCATCGCGTAGTGCGTCGCGGGATGCAGGATGGTCGCCGGACTGTTCGCGGCGTGGACGATGCCGGGGTCGATGCCGCGGTCGCGCATCGCAGCGAGCGCACCCTCGAAGCGCTCGACCTGCCTGTCGAAGTCCCAGTCGCCGGGGACGTCCGCCGTGGCGAAGTGAGTGTAGACGCCCTCCATGGAGATCCCCGGGACTCCCCTGAGGGCATCCGCCGCCTCGGCGGCCTCCTCGGCGGGGACTCCGATGCGGTTCATGCCGGTCTCCACCTTCAGATGGAAGCGCGCGGTCACGCCGCCGGCCACGGCGGCGGATGCGAGGGCCTTCGCGAACGTCCCCGAGAAGACCGTCGGCACGATCTCGTGCTCGACGATGACGGGCGCGGACTCGACCGGGGGTTCGGAGAGGAGGTGTATCGGCGCGGTCACGCCCGACTCCCGAAGTCGCAGGGCCTCGGCGACCGTCGCGACGCCGAACCGGTGAGCGCCTCCGCGCGTGGCAGCGACCGCCACGCGCTCGAGACCATGCCCATAGGCGTCGGCTTTCACCACCGCCATGAACCTGGTCTTCGGTCCGGTGAGCCTTCGAAGCGCGCGCACGTTCCGCTCGACGGCTCCCAGGTCGACCTCGACCCAGGCTCCACGGGGCGTCTGGAGACCGGACACGCTCACTCCTCGGCGGCCAGTGCGCGGACTATGTCGGACTTGCTCACGATCCCCACGAGCTTGCCGTCCTCGAGCACGGGCAGCCGACTCGCGTCCTTCTCGACCATGAGTGTCGCGATGTCGCCGATGGTCGCGTCGGCGTCCACCGTGACAGGATCCGCGGTCATCACGTCGGCGACGCTCGCGGCGACCGCCTTCCTGAGTTCCTCCTCGAACCTGCGAGTCGACGGAGGGTAGAGGATGAAACCGTCGAGGAGATGGAAGTAGGTCGGGTACTCGACCTTCACCTCCTGCATGATGAGATCGCCTTCGGTGACGAGACCGACGAGCCGCTCCCCTTCGACGACGGGAAGGGCGCCCACGCCCTTCTCGACCATGAGCTTCGCGGCCTCCTTGACGGAAAGGCCGGGCGCCACGGTCACGGGACCCGGGGTCATGATGTCTCGCGCCACGCGGTCAGCCATGTGCGCCTCCTGTTGCCGGCTCGGAACGTTCAAGGGTCTCGGCGACGGCGCCGGGCAGATGCAGCGGGACGTCCTCCGCCGTCATGCAGGTCTGGGTGCAAGCGCCGGCCGCAAGGTCTCCGGCGCGGCCATGCAGATACGCCGCAAGCGCTCCCGCCTCGAGGGCGGGCAGTCCTTGTGCCAGTAGCGTCCCCATCATGCCGGCGAGTACGTCGCCCGTGCCCCCCGTCGCTAGCCCGGGGTTTCCCGCGAGCGTGACGACCTGCCTGCCCTCTCCGGCGACGATCGTTCGTGCCCCCTTGAGGACGCAGACGGTCTCCGCGACGGCGAGCCTACCCGCCCAGGATACCCTATCGGCCTGCACTTCCCGGACCTCGACGCCGAGCAGCGACGCCAACTCGCCAGGGTGCGGGGTCAGTACCGTCCGGAACTCGCGCCCGGAGAGCGCGGAGAGGTCGGCCGCGAGAGCGACGAGGGCATCGGCGTCCACCACGAGCGGCACCGAAAGCTCCCGAACGAGACGCCGCGCGACCTCCGCCGTCTCGGGGTGACGCGACATCCCAGGCCCGAGCACGACCGCGTCCGCGCGCTCGGCGAGGGCGGCGATCCTCTCGACCGCCCCGGTCGCGATCGAACGGGTGTCGGTCTCCGGAAGCCCGACGACGACCGCAGGGACGACGCCGGCGTCCACGATGTCGGCGACGGAGACAGGCACGGCCGCGGTCACGTATCCCGCGCCCATGCGTAGGGCCCCGACGCACGCGAGCCGCACGGCGCCCGTCATGCCCGCGCTGCCGCCGACGACCAGCACGCGCCCACGGGAACCCTTGTGAGCGTCGAGTCCCGCGAGCGGGATCAGCTCGCGATAGTCCCCTCGGTCCCAGACCTCAAGCGTCCCGACCTCGTCGACCAGGTCGCCGGGGACACCGATGTCGACGACGACCACCTCGCCGGCGAAGAACGCCCCCGGGAGCAGGAGCAGGCCCGTCTTCGGAGCAGAGAAGCATACCGTGCGGGCGGCGATCACCGCCGGACCCGGAGTCGCTCCGGTCGTCGCGTCGACGCCCGAAGGTACGTCCACCGCGAGGATCGGCGCGGCTACGTCCGACATGACCGCGATCGCAGCCGCGTACGGATCGCGCGGGACGCCGGTGAAGCCGACCCCGAACAGTGCATCCACCACGCAAGCAGCCGACCTGAGCTCGAGGAGGAGTTCCTCCGCCGACTGTGGTGCGGTCCAGTCGACGCCGCCGCGTATCGCGGCCTCCGCAGCCTCGCCGGCCGGTCGCGGAAGGTCGTCCGGCAGCCCGAACGCGAGAACACGCACTTCGCGACCGGCCGCGTGGAGGCGCGCCGCGGCGGCCCATCCGTCGCCGCCGTTGTTCCCCTTCCCGGTGACGAGGACGATGCGCCCCTCCGGCGCGAGACCGGCGGCCTCGACCGCCACGGCCTCGCCCGCGCGGGCCATCAGCGCCGAGAGGGTCACGCCGCGCTCCTCGACAGCGCGCCGCTCGAGTGCGAGTGACTCGATGCCCGTAAGCGCATGGATCACTTCTGTCCCCTTCCGCTCGACGGACCCTAGCGACCCTCGACGTCCTCCTCGGGTTCATCCCCTACCTCGTCGAGCACCGAGCGCATCTCCTTGAAGGTCGCGGCGATGCGCTCCTGAGGGCTCAACGCTCCGGGCGTAGGCCCCTCGGGATCCGCCGCGATGGCGACGGCAGACGCGACCGCGTTCGTGTGCGTGTACGAGAGCGACACGTGCAGCTCGACGACGCCCGCTTCCGCGGCGACCGCGGCCGCGCGTCCGCTCAGCCGCGGCGTCGGACGGCCCGTCCGGTCGCGCACCACCTCGACGTCCCTGAAGCGCATGCCGGCGAAGCCGGTGCCGAGCGCTTTCAGCACTGCCTCCTTCGCGGCGAACCGTAGCGCGTAGTGCACCGCGGGACGGTTGCGCGAATCGCAGTAAGCGCGCTCCTCTTCGGAGAAGCACCGCTCCCTCATGCGCGGATGGCGCTCGAGAGCGACACGCATCCGCTCGATCTCGACGATGTCGACGCCCAGGCCGGCGATCACGGTCACTCCACCGTCACGGACTTCGCGAGGTTGCGCGGCTGGTCGACGTCGCAGCCCCGGAACTTGGCGATGTGGTAGGCGAGCAGCTGCAGAGGAACGACGGCCGGGATCGCCATGAGCTCCTCGGTAGCCGCGGGGACGCGGAGCACGTGCTCGGCGTGGTCTTCGATCGAATCGTCCTCCTCGGCGGCGACCGCGATGACCTCGGCGCCGCGCGCGCGGACCTCCTGGATGTTGCTCACGACCTTCTCGTACGTGCGGCTCGGCGTCGCGACGACCACGACCGGGACATCGGGGGTGATGAGCGCGATAGGCCCGTGCTTCATCTCGCCCGCCGGGTAGGCCTCCGCGTGGATGTAGCTGATCTCCTTCAGCTTGAGAGCTCCCTCCATCGCGATGGGGACGCCGAGACCGCGACCGAGGAAGAGCGAGGAGTAGCGGTCCTTGTACACAGCCGCACACTCGCGCACAGCGTGCTGGTCGGAGAGGATGCGCTCGATGAGGGCGGGCGTGCCCGACAGCTCCGTCCACACGTCGGCCACCCGCGAGCGACTCATCGCACCCTTCGCCTGCGCCAGGTAGAGTGCGAGGACGTAGACCGCCGCGAGCTGGGCCGTGAAGGTCTTCGTCGCGGCCACACCGATCTCCGGGCCGGCATGCGTGTAGATCACGCCGTCGGACTCGCGCGTGACCCTGCTCCCGACGACGTTCGTGATGGCGAGGACCCTGGCCCCGCGGGCACGGGCCTCGCGGATGCCCGCGAGCGTGTCGGCCGTCTCGCCCGACTGGGTGATCGCGACGACCAGCGTGTGGTCGTCGACGATCGGGTCGCCGTAACGGAACTCGCTCGAGACCTCGACCTCGACGGGGAGGCGCGCCCATGTCTCGATCAGCGACTTCCCGACCAGGCCCGCGTGGTACGAGGTGCCGCAAGCGATCACGAAGACGCGCTCGATCGCCCGCACCTCCTCGTCACTCATCGCGAGCTCGCTCAACATGACGCGGCCGTCCTCACCCATGCGGCCGCGCAGGGTCTCGCGAACCGCGGTGGGCTGCTCGTGGATCTCCTTGAGCATGAAATCCTCGAAGCCACCCTTCTCGGCAGCGTCCAGGTCCCATGCGACATGGATGCGTTCGGGCTCGACGGCCCTCCCCTCGCGGTCCGTGACGACGACGGAGTCCGCGGTCACCGAGGCGACCTCCCCGTCCTCGAGGACGAGGACCTCACGGGTGTGCTCGAGGACGGCGGGGATGTCGCTCGCGACGATGTTCTCCCCGCTCCCGGTGCCGACGATCAGCGGCGAGTCCCGCCGCGCCGCCACGATGAGGCCGGGGTGATCGGCGTGCACCACCGCGAGTGCGTACGAACCGTCGAGCCTTGCGGTCGCGGCACGGACGGCCCCGGCGAGGTCTCCGGTGTAGAGAGACTCGACAAGGTGCGCGATCGTCTCGGTGTCCGTCTCGGAGACATGATGGTGCCCGGCCGCCTCCAGTTCGTGGCGCAGCTCGAGGTAGTTCTCGATGATCCCGTTGTGCACGAGCGCGAGACGACCCGTGCAGTCCCGATGCGGGTGAGCGTTGACCTCGCTCGGGCATCCGTGCGTGGCCCAGCGTGTGTGCCCGATCCCTACCGAACCCTCGATCGGAGACGCCTCCACCGCAGCCCTCAGCGAGACGAGCTTGCCCAGGCGCCGCATGACGACGAAGTCGCCGTCTCGGCCGATGACCGCAAGCCCGGTCGAGTCGTACCCGCGGTACTCCAGCCGAGCGAGTCCGCCGATCAGGATGTCGGTCGCTCTTCTGGGCCCGACGTACCCGACGATGCCGCACATGTTCGCGCTACCTCCCGATGTCGGGGGATGGGTTCGTGTGAAGACGTCCGCTGCACGGTCGCGTCGCGCGCGCCGAAGCGGGGATGCGGACGCGCCATGGCGTCCGAAGATGTGATCCGCCGGACCGGAGCCGCTTTGTCCCCGCGGTCACCCGCGGGATTTGTCGGCACCGTGACGACACCGGCGCGCCGGAGGGCCATCCGCCGAACGATTCGATCGGCCCTCACCTCGTCGACCGGACCGCGACATAGCGCGGAGCGGTCCTGGCGCTTGCGGTACGCGGCAAGGTGGACGGGCATCGCCTCCTCGAAGGAGAGAGCGGACTCGGCGGAAAAGAGTGTACCAGGTCGCACGGCGCGCGAGGGACACGCGACGGTGACGGTCGAGTGACGGCTAGCCGAGCTCCCTGCGGACGACCTCCGCGAGACGCTCGGCGTGCCTTGCGGCCTCAGGCTCCGTCTCCGCCTCGACCATGACGCGGACGAGCGGCTCGGTGCCTGACGCACGCACGAGGACGCGTCCGCGCTCCCCGAGCTCGGCCTCCACCGCGTGGACGGCGTCGTTCACGGCATGGCTGGTGCCTACTCGGCCCTTGTCCGCGATCGTCACGTTCACGAGCACCTGAGGATAGCGGCGCATCACCTGACGCAGCTCCGAGAGTGGCAGACCGGTCTCGACGATGATCGACGCGAGTTGGAGACCCGTGACGAGCCCATCTCCCGTGGTGTTGTGTTCGAGGAAGATCACATGCCCCGACTGCTCGCCGCCGAGCACCGCGCCCGAGGTGAGCATCTGATCGAGGACGTAGCGGTCGCCGACCTTCGTCTTGATGAGAGCGATCCCCTGGTCGCGGAGGGCGACTTCGAGTCCGAGGTTGCTCATCACGGTGGCGACGACGAGGTCGTGGGGGAGTCTTCCGCGCTCCTTCAGATGCGTCGCGCACACGGCCATGACGGCGTCTCCGTCGACGATCGCGCCGACCTCATCCACCGCGAGCACGCGGTCCGCGTCGCCGTCGTGCGCGAGCCCGAGGTCGACGGCGTGATCCTTGACGACCCCCGCGATGCGGTCCAGATGTGTGGAACCGCTCTCTCGATTGATGTCCGTACCGTCGAAGCCGGTCTCGACCGCGATGACCTTCGCGCCGAGCTGCCTGAACGCCTCGGGTGTCGTGAGGGACGCCGCGCCGTGGCCGCAGTCGACGGCGACGGACAGGCCCTGCAGGTCGCCCTCGATGGTGCCTATCGCGTGCTGGATGTACCGGTCCGCGGCGTCATCCACGCGCTCGACACGTCCGACGGCCGCGCCGGTCGGACGCTCCCACGAGCGCTGAGCATCGACGAACTCGGCGATCTCGTCCTCGACCTCGTCGGGGAGCTTGTACCCCTCCCTGTCGAAGAGCTTGATCCCGTTGTACTCGGCCGGGTTGTGGGAGGCGGAGATGACGACGCCGCCGTCCGCGCCGAGCTGACGGGTGAGCAGGGCCACCGCGGGGGTCGGGACGATGCCGCACAGCAGTGCGTCCGCGCCGCCCGACATGATTCCCGCGACCAGCGCCGACTCGAGCATCTCGCCCGAACGGCGCGTGTCGCGTCCCACGACGATGCGGCCCCGCCCGGTGTCGCCGAGGAAGTGACCGGCCGCCTCACCGAGTCGGAAGGCGAGCTCCGGCGAGAGGTCGTCGTTCGCGATACCGCGCACGCCATCGGTGCCGAACAGCCTTCCCATGCCATCCCCTCCCGAACGGACGAAGGCCCACCGCTGGGGTGGGCCTCCAGTATCGCGCAGCCTTGCGGCCCGCGCCTAGCGCTTGCTGAACTGCGGGCGCTTGCGCGCCTTCTTGAGACCGTACTTCTTGCGCTCGACCATACGCGGGTCCCGCCGCAGCAGGCCGGCCTTCTTCAGTTCGCCGCGGTACTCGTCGCCCGCCTCGAGCAACGCGCGCGCGACGCCGTGGCGCAGCGCGCCGGCCTGACCGGATACGCCGCCGCCGTGGATGTTGGCGAAGACGTCGAACCTGCCGACCGTCTCGGTGACCCTGAGTGGCTGCTCGACGAACGTGCACAGCGCTGCGCGCCCGAAGTAGTCCTCGGCCGACTTGCCGTTCACCACCCAGAGCCCAGTGCCGGGCATGAGCCTCACGCGAGCGACGGACGTCTTCCGTCTGCCGGTACCCTGGTAGACCGCCTTCTCAACCATGCGCTACCCCTCCAAGGAGATCTGCCGGGGCTTCTGCGCCGAGTGCGGGTGCGTCGGTCCGGCGTACACTTTCAGCTTCCGGTTCATCGCGCGGCCGAGCGTGGTCTTCGGGAGCATGCCCTTCACGGCGTGCTCGATGACGCGCGCCGGCCTCTTGGCGAGCAGCATCCCGACCGAGACCTCCTTGAGGCCTCCCGGGAAACCGGTGTGGCGGTACTGCTTCTTGTCGGCCATCTTGTTGCCGGTGAGCTTCACCTTGCCCGCGTTGACGACGATGACGAAATCGCCGGTGTCGACGTGCGGGGTGAACTGCGGCTTGCGCTTGCCTCGCAGGATCGAGGCGACCTCACTGGCCAGCCGGCCGAGGGGGATGTCGGTCGCATCGACCAGCAGCCACTCGCGCTCGACCTCGCCGGGCTTGGCGTGGTACGTCTTCACAGGTCCTCCAGTGCGTGGGATGTCGGTTCTCGAGTTCACGGGGCTCGGAAACGAACCCTTAGACTATAGCCACGGCTCGTGAGCGTGTCAAACGACGCCACCGGGCGTATCCATCACGGCGCGAGCGCGTGCGCGAGCACGTCCGCGGGGGTCAGAGCCATGGCTCCTCCGGATAGCGCACGTGCCACAGGACGAGACCGTGCGGCGGGGCCGTGGGGCCCGCGGCGGCGCGCTCGCTCGCCGCGAGCGCCTCCCCGACCCACGCAGCGGGACGCCGGCCCCTGCCCACCTCGACGAGCGTGCCCACGATGATCCGCACCATCGAGTGGAGGAACGAACGGCCGACGACGCGCACGACGACGCAGTGCTCTCCCATCTCCTGCGCGGGCCCGACGTCGAGCGTCTCGATCTCGCGCACGGTCCGCTTCCCGGCCGCACTCTCCGTCACACAGAAGCTGCGGAAGTCGTGCTCGCCAAGAAGGTGATGGGCTCCCTCGCGCATCGCCCCCAGATCGAGACCCCCTTTGACCCACCAGGCGCGCCCAGCCAGGAAGAGGGGCGGGACCGGTCCCGGCACGAGCCGGTACCGGTACTCTCGGGCCTCAGCGTCATGACGGGCCGAGAAGCCGGCTGCCGCCCGGCACGCACCCGAGACCACTATGCCGGGACCGAGCAGCGCATTCAGCGACCTCACGATCGACGCCGGATCCGGATCGTCGCCCGAAGCCGGCAGGGAGACGACTTGACCCAGCGCGTGGACGCCCGCGTCCGTACGCCCGGCGCACTCGAGCGAGACTTCCCGGCGGAGGACCACGGCGAGTGCCTCCTCGAGACGACCCTGCACCGTGGCGAGGCCGGCCTGCCGCTGGAAGCCGGCGAGCCCCGCCCCGTCGTAGCCCAGCGTCAGCACGAGCGTTCCCTCGGCCTCTTCCCGCTCCACGACGCCCCCCTCTCCCGAAGATGCCGCCTTCGAGTCCATCAGCACACCACCGCGATCGCGATGCAGGCGAGGGCCCCGAGCGACAGGGTCGCCCAATCGGTCGCGCGCATCAGGGGCTCGACCAGCCGGGTGCGCGCGGCTCCACTCCGGTAGCAGCGCGCCTCCATGGCGACCGCGAGCGCGTCCGCCCGACGGAAGAGCCCGACGAAGAGCGGAACGAGCACCGGGACGTACGCCCGAGCCCGCCGCAGCGGGCCGCCCTCGCCCAACCTCGCACCCCGGGCCGTCTGGGCAAGGATGACGTGTTCGGCCTCCTGGGCCGTGGTGGGGATGAAGCGCAGAGCGATCGTGAGCATCATCGCCAGGTCGCCCACGGGTAGTCCGAGGACCTTGAGGGGTCCGAGTGCACGCTCGAGGCCGTCCGAGAGTTCCACCGGCGTCGTCGTCAGCGTGACGAGCGAAGTCCCGACGACCAGCACGACGATGCGCACCGCGAAGAAGACGCCCGAGCGCAAGCCTTCCGCATCGAGAGCGAGAGGTCCGAGCCTCAAGAGCGAGACCGTCGCGGGCTGCCATCTCACGGCATGGGCGACGAGGGTGAAGGTGAGAATGACCGCGACGGCGCGCACCCCGCGAACGGCCACGCTCCACGGCACGCGCGACACGGCGACCGACAGCGCGACGAACACGGCGAGGACGAGGAGCCCGGCGAACCGATCGACGGCGAAGAGCGCGACCGCGAACACCGCCGCGACGCCCATCTTGGCGCGCGCGTCGAGCCGGTGGACCGGCGAATCCACCGCTACGTACTGCCCGAAGACAGGACGGGCCCTCATCGCGGCCACCCCGCTGCCCCGGCGAGCCGTCGGGCCGCTTCGACCGGGTCGAACGTCACCGATCCAGAAGCTGCGCCATGTCGGGTGGCGAGCGCTTGCGCCCGCACGACCTCGGGGACCGGCGCGTCCGCGGGAGGCGCCTGCGCATATGCGCGCGCGTCTCCCGAGAAGACCGGTCTCCCGTCCCTCAAGTAGAGCACTCTCGTCGCGAGCGGCAAGAACGTGTCGGGGTCGTGCGAGACGACGACGACTCCCGCCGACTCCCGCGCCCGGCACACGATCTCGATCACGGCCGCGCGTCCCGGCGCATCGAGCCCGGCGGTCGGCTCGTCGAGCAGCAGGTACGCGGGGCGCATCGCGACGACGCCGGCTATCGCCGCCCGACGGGCCTCTCCCCCCGAGAGCGAGAACGGCGACCGCGGGTGGAACTCCTCGCCTAGCCCGACGAGCGCGAGAGCGTCGCGCGCGGCCGCGTCGGTCTCCACCTCCGACATGCCGCGGTTGCGGGGACCGAAGGCCGCGTCCGCCAACACGGTGTCCGCGAAGAACTGCGACTCCGGGTCCTGGAAGACGAGCCCGACCGACTTGCGGAACCTCACGGCCTCTCGCGAAAGGAGTTCGAGGCCGTCCACGGAGACGGAACCTTCCGTGGGCGTGACGAGCCCGGCCATGAGGGACAGCAGCGTCGACTTGCCCGATCCGGTCGGCCCGAACACGGCGAGGAGGTCTCCGGCTCCTATCTCCAGGCTCACGTCGGCGAGCGCCCTGTGTTCGACGGACGTCCCGGCCTGGTAAGCATACCCGGCGCCCTTCAGTATCAGGGCCATAGGGCGGCCACCACGCTCTCCGCAGACATCGCGTCGGGCGGAACGGGGACTCCGAGTTCGCGAAGGCTTCGGGCGAGGATCGCGATGGGCGGGATCCGCAACCCGAGGCTGCTGAGAAGCTCCTCGTCCGCGAGGAGACCACCGATGTCGCCATCGAACGCTACCGTTCCTCGCGACAGGGCGACGACCCGGTCGGCGCGAGCCGCGTCGGCCAGATCGTGGGTCACGTGCAGGATGCCCGTGCCGCGCACCGCCAGCCGATCGAGGACGGCGAGCACGTCCGCGCGGCCGCAGGGGTCGAGGAGGGCGGTCGGCTCGTCGAGCACGAGGTACGCCGGGCGCATAGCCAGCGCGCCGGCTATGGCGAGACGCTGCTTCTGCCCCTGTGAGAGCAGATGCGGTTCGCGGCGCTCCGATCCGGTGAGCCCCACCGAAGCCAGGCTCTCGTCGACCCGGAGCCGCAGCTCATCGCGAGGGACGCACAGGTTCTCGGGACCGAACGCCACGTCCTCTTCGACGACGGTGCCCACGATCTGGTCGTCGGGATTCTGCATGACGAGCCCGACTCGGGAACGCACGTCGCGCGCGCGACTCTCGTCACGGGTGTCGACGCCGTCGACGGCGACCGTCCCCTCGTCCGGCGACAGGAGGCCGTCGCACAGACGCGCCAGTGTGGACTTACCCGAACCGTTCGCGCCCACGACGGCGACGGTCTCCCCTGCGGCGAGCGTCAGCGAGACCCCGCACAGCGCGGCGTTCGGCGCTCCGGGATAGGTGAAGCCGACATCGATGAGTTCGATCACGGGCGATCCTGACGACGCGGACGCGAAGAGGGCTCCGCGCGACGCGGAGCCCTCTCATCCTACTACGCTGTGCCCGAAGCGTCGGTCAGTCGACGAGCTCCAGGATGACCATGGGTGCGGCGTCGCCCTTGCGGGGGCCGAGCTTCAAGATGCGGACGTATCCGCCCGCGCGACCCTCGAAACGGGGAGCGATGTCAGCGAACACCTTGTGGACGAGCGCCTTGTCACCGAGTTCGGCCATTGCGAGCCGACGCGAGTGCACGTCTCCGCGCTTGCCCCACGTGATGATGTGCTCGACGAGGCCGCGGACCTCTTTGGCGCGCGCTTCGGTGGTCGTGATGCGCTCGTTGATGAAGACCGCGCGCGCGATGCTGCGCAGCATGGCCGTCGTATGGCTCGCGTCGGTGCCTAGCGCACGGCCCTTCTTGGCATGTCTCATTCTGCGGTTCTCCTAAGCCTTGAGTCCCAAACCCATCGCCTGGAGCTTGTCCTTGACCTCTTCGATGGACTTGGCCCCGAAGTTCCGGATGTTCAGCAGATCGCCTTCGCTGCAGTCGACCAGCTGGCGGATGGCGTTGACGCCTTGCCTCTTCAGGCAGTTGTACGAGCGGACCGAGAGGTCCAGATCCTCGATCGGCGTGTCGAGGGCACTCTCGCTCTCGTCGATCGAGGTCGCGAAGATGGTCTCGCCCTCGGGAGGCCTTTCGGCCTGCTCGGCGAAGAGCATCATATGCTCGTCGATCACCCGGGCAGCGCGAGCGACCGCGTCGCCCGCCTCGATCGACCCGTCGCACTCCACTTCGAGGATGAGCTTGTCGTAGTCGGTCCGCTGACCGACACGCGTGTTCTCCACCACGTACGTACAGCGGGAGACCGGGCTGAACAGCGAGTCGACCGTGATGACGCCCAGCGGGTCCTCGGCGCGCTTGTTGCGGTCCGCCGTGACGTAGCCGCGCCCGACGCCGATCCGGATGCTCATCTCGAGCTTGGCGCCCTTGTTGAGCGTCGCGATGACGTGTCCGGGGTTCACGAGCTCGAACTCCGACGGGACCTTGAGGTCCGCGCCGGTCACTACCTTCGCACCGCTCGCGGTGACGGTGGCGACAGCGTCGCCCTCTCCGATCCCCGTGTCGCGGAATACGAGGCCCTTCACGTTGAGGACGATGTCGGTGACGTCCTCGCGAACGCCCTCGACGGTCGAGAACTCGTGCTGGACGCCCTCGACCCTTATCGACGTGGCGGCAGCCCCCTGCAGAGACGACAGAAGGACGCGCCGCATGCAGTTGCCGAGCGTGTAGCCGAAGCCGCGCTCGAGCGGCTCGACGACGTATCGCGCGCTGCGCTCGTCGATGCGTTCGACGTTCACCGTTGGCTTGAGGAACTCGGTCATGTACGAAGCCTCCTTGGCCGTCGCGACGCTACTTCGAGTACAACTCGACGATGAGCTGCTCGCGCACGGGCGCGTCGATCTGGTCGCGCTGCGGCGCGGATAGCACCTTGCCGGACAGCTTCTCGACGTCGACCTCGAGCCACCCGGGCACCTCGGTCTTCGCGGAAGAGATAAGAGCCGCCTTGAGCACCGTCAGGTTCCGGGCCTTCTCGCAGACGGCGATGACGTCGCCCGGACGCACGCGGTACGACGGGATGTCGACCCGCCTTCCGTTGACCAGGTAATGGCCGTGGCGGACGAGCTGACGCGCTTCATCCCGCGATGACGCGAGACCTAGGCGGTAGACCACGTTGTCGATACGGCTCTCGAGGAGCCGCAGCAGGTTCTCGCCGGTGATGCCGGGCAGCCTCGATGCGATCTCGTAGTACGTGCGGAACTGCTTCTCCAGCACGCCGTACGTGCGCTTCGCCTTCTGCTTCTCGCGCAACTGCACGCGGTACTCCGAATCGCGCGGGCGCTTCTTGCCGGCCTGGCCAGGCGGATAGGGACGACGCTCCACAGCGCACTTGTCGCTGTAGCAGCGGTCACCCTTCAGGAAGAGCTTGATACCTTCACGGCGGCACAGTCTGCAGTCCGCCCCGGTGTAACGGGCCATGGGGTCTCTTCCTCTCGAACTACACGCGACGGCGCTTGCGCGGCCGACAACCGTTGTGAGGGACGGGGGTGCGGTCCTGGATGCTGCTGATCTCCAGACCGGCGGCCTGCAGGGAGCGGATCGCCGTCTCGCGACCGGAGCCAGGCCCCTTCACGAAGACCGCGACCTTGCGCAGGCCATGCTCCTGGGCCATCTTCGCGCACGCCTCCGCGGCCATCTGCGCGGCGAACGGCGTGGACTTCCGGGAGCCCTTGAAACCGACGGTCCCAGCGGACTGCCAGGAGACCACGTTCCCCGCGGGGTCCGTGATCGAGATGATCGTGTTGTTGAACGTGCTCTTGATGTGAGCCGCGCCGACGGCGATGTTCTTGCGCTCGCTGCGGCGGACCCGGGTCTTAGCGACCCTCTTCTTGGCTGCCATGCTACTTGCCCTTCTTCTTCGCGCCGATCTGGCGACGCGGACCCTTGCGAGTGCGGGCGTTGGTGTGCGTCCGCTGACCGCGCACGGGTAGGCCCTTGCGATGACGCAGGCCGCGATAGCAGCCGATCTCCATGAGGCGCTTGATGTTCTGGCCGATCTCACGGCGGAGATCGCCTTCGACCTTGAGAGCGCGGTCGATGTACTCGCGGAGGCGGACGACCTCCTCCTCGGTGAGGTTACGCACCCGCGTGTCGGGGCTGATGCCCGTCTCGCGGAGGATCGTCCGGCTCGTCGTGAGACCGACGCCGTAGATGTAGGTCAAGCCGATCTCTACCCGCTTCTCGCGGGGAAGGTCGACGCCTGCGATGCGCGCCACGCTGACTCCCTCCCGGGCCTAGCCCTGCCGCTGCTTGTGCCGAGGATTCTCGCAGATCACGAGTACCCGACCGTGGCGGCGGATGACCTTGCACTTCTCACAGATGCGCTTTACCGACGGTCGCACCTTCATCGTGTGTTCCTTCCGGTCATTCCTGTAGACCTGTATCTCTACACCCAGCCGCAGGTGTTCCTTTTCATACCCGTTGCCCGGACGGCCACGCCGCCGGGCGTCTCCACGGCACTCCCGAGAGAGCGCCTACTTGTAGCGATACGTGATCCGGCCTCGGGTCAGGTCGTACGGAGAGAGCTCGACGATGACCCGGTCACCTGGCAGGATGCGGATGTAGTGCATGCGCATCTTCCCTGAGATGTGGGCTAGCACCCGATGCCCGTTGTCGAACTCGACGCGGAACATCGCATTCGGGAGCGGCTCGACGACCACGCCCTCCATCTCGATGGAATCATCACGCTTGCCCAAATACCCGTTTCCCTCCGATGCCCAACGGCCACGAACGCGTAGTATAGCCGACCTGCCGCGGTCGCGTCCAGCACGGAAACGATCCTAGCTGCCGCATCACTCCACCGTGAGCACCCACGGTCCCTCTTCGGTCACCGCCACGGTGTGCTCGAAGTGCGCCGAGAGGCTGCCGTCAGCCGTCACCACCGTCCAGCCGTCCCGCAGCGAGCGCACTTCCTGGCCGCCCGCGTTCACCATCGGCTCGATGGCGAAGACCATGCCCGCCTTCAGCGTCGGCCCCTGCCCCGCACGCCCGTAGTTCGGGACGTTCGGCTCCTCGTGCATGTCCCGACCGATCCCGTGCCCCACGTACTCGCGCACGACCGAGAAGCCCGCACCCTCCGCGACGTGCTGGACCGCGGCGCTGATGTCGTAGAGGCGCATCCCGGGTATGCATCTGGAGATGCCCGCCTCGAGCGCACGGCGTGTCGCATCCATCAGCGACGCCGCTTCGTCAGAGATCGCTCCCACCGGGAACGTCCTCGCGGCGTCGCCGAAGTACCCGTCGACCACCGCGCCTACGTCGACCGAGAGGATGTCACCCTCGACCAGACGCGTCGGGCCAGGGATCCCGTGGACGACCTCGCCGTTGCGCGACGTGCATATCGAGGCCGGGAACCCGCGATAGCCCTTGAACGCGGGGACGGCGCCAGCCTCTCGGATCACCGAGTCCGCGATCTTGTCGAGTTCGCCCGTGGTGACACCCGGGCGGACGGCGGCGCCGACCTCACGCAGCGTCACCGCGACGACGCGCCCCGCCTCGCGCATGATCTCGAGCTCGGCGGCCGATTTGCAGACGATCATCGTGGGGCGGCCTACGTCGCCAGGGTGCGACGGACCTCGGCGTACACTTCGTCGACGGGACGGTCGCCGTCTACGGAGCGAACGAGACCCTTCGCGCGATAGTACTCGATGAGCGGTGCGGTCGACCTCTCGTACACGTCGAGGCGGTTCGTGACCGTCTCGACCGTGTCGTCGTCCCGCTGGTAGATCTCGCCTCCGCACGTGTCACATCGACTGGGATCCGCCGGAACGTCCGAGAGCAGGTTGTAGATGCGGCCGCACGAACGGCAGGTGCGGCGAGCGGTGAGCCGGTCGACGATGACCTGCTTGTCCACGTCGACGCTCACGACCGCGTCGAGGCCCTTGCCTATCTGAGCGAGCATCGCGTCGAGCGCGTCGGCCTGCGCGACGGTGCGCGGGAAGCCGTCGAGTATGAACCCGGCGACCGTGTCCGGCTGCGAGAGCCGCTCGCGCACGAGCCCGATGACCACGTCGTCGGGGACGAGGTCGCCCGCGTCCATATAGCGCTTCGCCTCCATGCCGAGAGTCGTCGCGTCAGCGACGGCCTTGCGCAGGATGTCACCGGTCGAGACGTGGGCGACACCGAGATCGGCGACGAGCCGGGCGGCCTGCGTTCCCTTGCCGGCGCCGGGCGCCCCGAGCAGGACGATCTTCATGGTCCCGTTCCCCCTACTTGAAGTAGCCGTCGTAGTGACGCATCTTCAGCTGGCTCTCGAGCTGCGTCATCGTCTCGAGCGCGACACCAACCATGATGAGGATCGATGTGCCACCGAAGGAGCGCAGCAGCGTGACATCGGTCGCCTGGAACATGAGGCTCGGCAGGATAGCGATGCCCGCGAGGAAGAGCGCCCCCGGCAGGGTGATCCTGTTCAAGACGTTCTCGATGTAGGTGACCGTCGTCTTGCCCGGCCGCACACCCGGGATGAAGCCGCCGTTCTTGCGAAGGTTGTCCGCAAGGTCTATCGGGTTGAAGACGAGCGCCGTGTAGAAGTACGTGAAGAACACGATGAAGATGACGTACAGCGTGAAGTAGAGCCAACCGCTCGTGAGGTAGGAGCCGAGCCGCTGGAGGAACTGCACGCGAGTGAAGCTCGCGATGACCGCGGGGAACGACAGGATCGCGGACGCGAAGATGATGGGGATGACGTTCGCGGCGTTGATCTTCAGCGGGATGTACGTGCCCGTACCGCCGTATACCCGGCGGCCGACGACGCGCTTCGCGTACTGCACCGGGATACGCCGCTGTCCGCGTTCCATCACGACGACGGCCGCGATCACCAGGATGAAGACCCCCATCACAGCGAGCACCATGACCCAGTTGTTCACCTGGAGCGCGGAGATCGTCGCTTCGGGGAACCTCGCGACGATGCTGCTGAAGATGAGCAGTGACATCCCGTTGCCGATGCCTCGCTGCGTGATGAGTTCTCCCATCCACATGATGAAAGCCGTTCCTGCGAGCAGCGTGATGACGACCACGATCCGGGTCGTCCAGTCGAAACGGACGCCCACACCGCCGGCGGTCAGAGGTGCTTGGAAGACGCCGAGCAGACCTATCGACTCGAGCAGGCCGATACCGAGGGTGAGGTAGCGGGTGACCTGAGTGGTCTTGCGCTGGCCCTCCTCCCCCTCCTTCGCCCAGCGCTCGAGGGTCGGGATGACCGCCTGGAGCAACTGGATGATGATCGACGCCGTGATGTAGGGCATGATCCCTAGCGAGAAGACCGCGAATCGCTCGAGCGCGCCGCCCGAGAACAGGTTGAGCAGACCGAGCGCGCCCGGTGCGTTCACGATGTCCTTGATCTTCGACGGATCGACGCCGGGCACGGGGATATGCGCGCCGACGCGGTACAGAGCGATGATCCCGAGCGTGAAGAGTATCTTCTTGCGCAGATCGGGGATGCGGAACGCGTTGACCAATGCCTGGATCACAGCGCCTCGACCGTCCCTCCGACAGCCTCGATCTTCGTGCGGGCGGAGCCCGACACCTTGTCTACCTTCACAGCGAGCTTCTTGGTGAGCTCGCCGTCGCCGAGCACCTTCACCGGCACGGTCTTGCGCTTGATGACGCCCTTGTCGAACAGGGAGTCCACGTCGACGACGTCACCGGCCGAGAAGAGGTCCTCGAGCCGGCCCACGTTGACGATGGCGAATTCCACGCGGAACCGGTTCTTGAAACCGGGCAGCTTCGGCAAGCGCATGTGGAGCGGGTTCTGTCCGCCCTCGAAGCCGGGGCCCTTGCCGCCACCGGCGCGCGAGAGCTGTCCCTTGTCGCCGCGGCCGGACCTACCGCCGTGGCCGGATCCGTGTCCGCGACCGACTCGCTTGCGCTCCTTGCGCGAACCAGGCGCCGGGAACAGGTCATGTATCTGCATTCGTGCTCTCTCCTTCTCGCTCGACGCCGGGCGGTCCTGCCCGCCCGGCCGCCGGCAGCTCGCCGCCGGCCGACTGATGGCGCGTGCCTTCCTAGATCTCCTCGACGCGCACGAGGTGCCGCACCTTGTGGACCATCCCGCGGATGACCGGCGTGTCCGCCTGCTCCACGGTGTCCGAGATGCGCTTCAGACCGAGTGCGCGCACGGTAGCCCGCTGGTCCGCGGGAGTGCCGATGACGCTCTTGGTCTGGGTGATCCTCAGGTTCTTCACGTTCGTCGTGGTCACGGTGTCACTCCTCGGTCCCGTAGACCTGCGCGATGGTCTTGCCGCGGCGGCGTGCGATGTCGGCCGGGCTAGCGAGCCCGCGCAGCCCCTCGGCAGCGGCCTTCACCATATTGAGGGCGTTGTCGGAGCCGAGCGACTTCGACAACACGTCGTGGATGCCCGCGAACTCGAGCAGCGCACGCACCGGGCCGCCGGCGATGACGCCGGTACCGGGAGCGGCGGGCTTCAGTAGCACCTTGCCGGCGCCGAACTCCCCGAGGATAGCGTGCGGGATGGTCGTCCCCGACAGCGGGATCCGGAACAGGTTCTTCTTCGCGTCCTCGACGCCCTTCTTGATGGCGACCGGCACCTCACCGGCCTTGCCCATCCCGACGCCGACCTGTCCCTTGCCGTCCCCGACGACGACGAGCGCCGTCAGCGAGAAGCGGCGGCCGCCCTTGACGACCTTCGAGACACGATTGATGTAGACGACCTTCTCCTGGAACTCGGAGACCGGAGCGGTGTTGCGGGCCATCGTCATCCTCTCCTAGAACTTCAGGCCGGCGGCGCGCGCGCCGTCAGCCAGGGCCTGCACGCGACCGTGATACAGGTGGCCGCCGCGATCGAAGATGACCTCGGCCACCCCCGCCTCGACAGCGCGGCGGCCGATGGACTCGCCGACGGCGCGTGCGGCTTCGACATCCGCGCCGCCCTTCAGCGTGGCGCGCAGCTCAGGGTCGAGGGTCGACGAAGCGGCGACGGTGCGGCCGGCGACGTCATCGACGAGCTGTGCGTATATGTGCAGGTTCGTCCGGATGACGCAGAGACGCGGCCGCTGTGCGCTGCCGTTCACCTTGCCCCTGACCCTGCGATGACGTCGAGCCAGACTCGCCCGCTTCGCCTTGAGTGCGTCCATGCCGATCCTCTCCTCGCTTCGTCTCCGGACTACTTGGCGGTCTTGCCGAGCTTGCGGCGTACGCGCTCGCCCTCGTACCGCACGCCCTTGCCCTTGTAGGGCTCCGGCGGCCGGATCTTGCGGATCTCGGCGGCCACCTGGCCGACCTGCTGCTTGTCGATACCGCGCACGGTGATCCTCGTCGGCGCGGGCACCTCGAACGTGATGCCGGCGGGAGCGGGATAGACCACCGGATGGCTGAAACCGAGCGCGAGCTCGAGATCGGAACCCTTGAGCACGGCACGATAGCCGACCCCGACGATCTCGAGATTGCGGGCGAAACCTTCGGAGACGCCCACGATCATGTTGTTGACCAGTGTGCGCGTCAGACCGTGCAGCGACCTGTGATCGCGGCTGTCGGACGGACGACTGACGGTGATGACGCCCTCGTCGAGACCGATCTCCATGTCAGGATGGAACGTACCGTTGAGAGAGCCCTTCGGCCCCTTCACGCTGACGCTCGGACCCTCCACTATGACCTCGACCCCGGACGGGACCGGGATGGGCTGCTTGCCGATGCGGGACACGGCTTCTCGCTCCTTTCTCAGTCCTGTCCGGTCACCAGATGTAGGCGATGACCTCGCCGCCCACGCCAGCGACGCGGGCCTGCTTCTCGGTCATTACACCGCGCGAGGTCGAGATCACGGCGATGCCGAGACCGCCGAGCACGCGCGGGAGTTCGTCCTTCTTCGCGTACACACGTAGGCCCGGCTTGGAGATCCTCCGGATACCGGTGATCGTGCGCTCCTTCTTCGGGCCGTACTTGAGAGTGATCGTCAGGGTACCCTGAGGGTTCTCGCCCTGAGCCACCTCGTAGCCCTCGACGTAGCCTTCCTGCTTCATGATGCGCGCGATCTCGACGATCTTGCGCGAGGAGGGCATCGATGCGCTCCCCTGGAAAGCGGAGTTCGCGTTGCGCACCCGCGTCAACATGTCCGCGATCGGGTCTGTCATGCTCATGTCGTTCTCCTCCGTATGTTCCGGGATGACACTCGCTCGGCGGTGCGCGGGCACCCGTGGCGCCTGCGCCGGACCCGAGCGGGGCTGGACGTCCTCAAGAGCGCTACCAACTCGCCTTGCGGACGCCGGGCAGCTCGCCGCGGCTCGCCAGTTCGCGCAGGCACACGCGACACAGGCCGAACTGGCGATAGTAGGCCCGAGGACGGCCGCACCGGACGCACCGGTTGATCGTGCGGACCGAGAACTTCGGGACTCGCTTCGCCTTGGCGATCATCGACTTCTTTGCCACTGAAGACCTCCTTGCCTTGACGCGCGCGGCGCGTCGGCTATCGCTTGAACGGGAAACCGAACGCGTCGAGCAGTGCCCGGCAGCGTTCGTCGTTCCCGGCGGTCGTCACGAAAGTGATATCCATGCCGCGCACGCGGTCGACCTTGTCGTAGTCGATCTCGGGGAAGATCAGCTGCTCGGTGACTCCGAGCGAGTAGTTCCCGCGGCCGTCGAACGCCTTCTCGCTCACACCGCGGAAGTCACGGATGCGAGGCAGAGCCGTGGCGAGCAGCCGATCCATGAACTCCCACATCCGGTCGCCTCGCAAGGTCACCTTGCACCCGATTGGCATGCCCTTGCGGATCTTGAAGCCGGCGATCGACTTCTTCGCCTTCGTGATGACAGGCCTTTGCCCGGTGACGATCGCAAGATCCTCGGCCGCGGCGTCGAGCAGCTTCGTGTCCTGCACCGCAGCACCGACGCCCATGTTGACCACTATCTTCTTGAACTTCGGTACCTCGTTCACGTTGGCGAGACCGAGCTGCTCCTTGAGCTGCCCGACCACCTCCGTGCGGTACTTCTCCTTGAGCCGTGGGGTCACAGCGTTCCCTCCATCGCACCCTCACGCGCCGGATTTCCGACCCGGCGCGCTCGGCACCCGCCAGAGGCGGGCCCGGCTGTCACTTGTCGATCTCCTTGCCGCACTTCTTGCACACCCGCACCCGGACGCCGCCCTCACGCTTGCGTGAGATCCGTGTCGGGAGCGAGCAACTCGGGCAGACGAGCATGACGTTCGACACGTGGATGGTACCCTCGATATCGACGATGCCGCCTTGGGGGTTGCGCTGCGTCGGGCGGGCCGCTTTCTTGAGCATGTGGACGTTCTCCACGACGAGGCGCTGCTTGTAGGGCAGGGCGCGCATGACCTTGCCCTCCTTGCCCTTGTCCTTGCCCGCGATGACGCGGACACGGTCACCCTTGTGTATCGTCAGTGACTTGGTCATCGCATGCCTCCTACAGGACCTCGGGCGCGAGCGACACGATCTTCATGTACTTGCGGTCGCGCAACTCGCGGGCGACCGGGCCGAAGATGCGGGTCCCGCGCGGGTTGCCCTGGTTGTCGATGATGACGGCCGCGTTCTCGTCGAACTTGATGTAGCTCCCATCCGGCCGGCGCATCTCCTTCGCCGTGCGAACGACGACGGCGCGAACGATCTCGCCCTTCTTGACGCTCCCGTTCGGTATGGCTTCCTTCACCGTAGCGACGATGGTGTCGCCGATGCGCGCGTACCGGCGCCGCGAGCCGCCGAGCACCTTGATGCACAGCACCCGCCTCGCGCCGCTGTTGTCGGCCACCTTCAGCCGGGTCTCAGCTTGGATCATCTCGTCCTCCACACCTGTTCGGACTTCCCGTGAGCGGGACCGACTCTACTTGGCCTTCTCCACGATCTCGACCAGACGCCACCGCTTCAGCTTGGACAGCGGACGCGTCTCCATGATGAGCACGCGATCGCCGACCGAACTCGCGTTCTCGTCGTCGTGCGCGTGGAACTTCGTGCTCTGAGTGAGCATCTTGCCGTACAAGGCGTGGCGCTTGCGTTCCTCCACCAGGACGACACAGGTCTTGTCGCCCGCGGTGGAGACCACCACGCCCTGCCGGACCTTACGACTCTTGCGATCCGTGGTCATCTGTATCCCTTCCTAGCTCGCCGCGGCTTCGCGCTCGGCGGCAAGCTCGCGCGAGCGCGACTCTGTATGGAGCCGCGCGATGTCGTGCTTGACGGCCGCGATGCGCTGCGGATTGTCCAACTGACCGGTCGCGAGCTGGAAACGAAGGTTGAACAACTCGGCGCGCGCGTCCTTGATCTTCAACTCGAGGTCGGTTTCGCTGAACTCTCTGATCTCGGAGGGCTTCATCACACCTCACCACCCAGGTCGGTCCTTGTCACGAACTTGCACTTTATGGGGAGCTTGTGGGCGGCGAGCCGCATGGCCTCGCGAGCGACCTCTTCGGTCACGCCTGCGACCTCGAACATGATCCGCCCCGGCTTCACCACGGCGACCCACTTCTCGGGGTTGCCCTTGCCCGAGCCCATGCGGGTCTCCGCAGGCTTCTGCGTGACGGGCTTGTCCGGGAAGATGTTGATCCAGACCTTGCCGCCGCGCTTCATGTAGCGGGTCATCGCGACTCGGGCCGCTTCGATCTGCCGGTTGGTGATCCATGCGGCCTCGAGCGACTTGAGCCCGTAATCGCCGAAGTGGACCTGGGTGCCGCCCTTGGCAGGACCCTTCCAGTTGCTTCCACGCTGCACCTTGCGGTGCTTCACGCGCTTGGGGAGCAGCATCTAGCCTCGCCCCCCAACCTCGTTGCGGCGTCCGGCGCCGCGGTCGGGACGCGGACGGTCCGAACGCGGACGGTCCGAACGCGGACGGTCCTCTGTCGGATCGGGAAGAGCCGTCCTCGGCTGGCCGGGAAGGATCTCGCCACGATAGATCCAGACCTTGACGCCGATGGCGCCGAAGGTGGTCCGCGCGTCGGCGGTACCGTAGTCGATCTTGGCGCGGAGCGTGTGCAGCGGCACACGGCCCTCGCGATACCACTCGCGACGGCCCATCTCAGCGCCGCCGAGGCGACCCGAGCACTGGATCCGGATACCGAGAGCGCCACTCTTCATCGACGCCTGGACGGCCTTCTTCATCGCCCGGCGGAAACTCACGCGCGCCTGGAGCTGTTCGGCGACGCCCTGCGCGGAGAGCGTGGCGTCGAGTTCGGGCCGCTTGATCTCGACGATGTTGACTGCGACGGCATGCCCCGTGAGCTTCTCGAGCTCCTTGCGCAGGATGTCGACCTCGGTGCCCTTCTTGCCGATGACGATGCCGGGCCGAGCGGTCCAGAGGTCGACGATCACCTTGTCGCCCTTGCGCTGTATCTCGATCTTCGAGAGGGCGGCGCGGGCGAGCTTCACGCTGAGGTACTTGCGGATCGCAAGATCCTCGGCGAGCGTCTCGCGGTACCCCTTCGCCTTGCCGACGAACCAGCGGGAGCGCCAGTCCTCCGTGATCCCGAGCCGTAGCCCGATGGGGCGGACTTTCTGACCCATCCCCTACGCCTCCTCTCGCTGCTTGACGACGATCGTGATGTGGCTCGTGCGCTTGTTGATGCGGAACGCGCGGCCCATCGCGCGCGGACGCATCCGCTTCAGCGTCGGACCTTCGTCGACGAACGCCTGCGAGACCAACAGCGAGTCCGCGGGGATCTTCAGGTTCTTCTCCGCGTTCGCTACGGCGCTCTTGAGCACCTTCCCGACGTCCTCCGCCGCGGCGCGCGGGGTGAACTTCAGTATCGCGGCTGCGTCCGTGGCCGACTTGCCCCGGACCAGATCGACGACAAGGCGCGCCTTGCGCGGGCTGACCCGCACGTAGCGGGCGACTGCTCTCGTCTCCATCGGTTCCTACCTCTTGCCCTTCTTGTCGGCGGCGTGCCCGCGGAACGTCCGCGTCGGCGCGAACTCGCCGAGCTTGTGGCCGACCATCGACTCGGTGACGTAGACGGGCACGTGCTTGCGCCCGTCGTGGACGGCGATGGTGTGCCCGACCATCTCGGGGAAGATGGTCGAGGCGCGGGACCACGTCTTGATGACCCGCTTCTCGCCCGCCTCGTTCATCGCGTGGATCCGCTCGAGCAACCTCGGCTGCACGAACGGTCCTTTCTTAAGACTCCTGCTCATAGTCGTCTCTTTCGCTCTCTCGTCGCCGCTACTTCTTGCGGCGGCGGATGATCAGGCGGTCGCTGCCCTTGCCCTTGGTGCGGGTCCGGTGACCCTTCGTCGGCACGCCCCACGGTGTGACCGGGTGACGGCCGGCGGTCTTGTTCTTGCCCTCGCCGCCTCCGTGCGGATGGTCCACCGGGTTCATAGCCGTGCCGCGCACGGTCGGCCTCACACCGAGCCACCTGCTGCGCCCGGCCTTGCCGACCGAGATGCCCTCGTGCTCCGCGTTGCCTACGACACCGACCGTCGCACGGCAGCGAAGCAGGACCCGGCGCATCTCGGAGGAGGGCATGCGCAGGATCGCGTAGTCGCCCTCCTTCGCCATCAGTTGCGCCGAGCTGCCCGCGGAGCGCGCGATCGCCGCGCCCTTGCCGGGCTGGAGCTCGATGGCGTGCACGACGGTACCCGTCGGGATGTCGCCGAACTCTAGCGCGTTGCCCGGCTTGATGTCGGCGGAGCCGCCGCTCATCACGGTGTCTCCCACCGACAGCTTCTGCGGCGCGATGATGTACCGCTTCTCGCCGTCGGCGTAGTGCAGCAGCGCGATGCGCGCCGACCGGTTGGGGTCGTACTCGATCGTCGCGACCTTCGCGGGAACGGCGTCCTTGTCGCGCTTGAAGTCGATCACGCGATAGCGCCGCTTGTGACCGCCGCCCTGGTGACGCGTCGTTATGCGCCCGTTGTTGTTCCGGCCGCCCCGATTGTGCAGCGGCTCGAGCAACGACTTCTCCGGCGTGCTCCGCGTGATCTCCGCGAAGTCGGAGACCGTCTGGAACCGGCGGCCCGGCGATGTCGGCTTGTACTTCTTCAGTCCCATTCTCGCTCCTTCCGTCCGATGGCCCGCCCGCCTGGGACACGCGTACCCCGCCGAGAAGCGGGTTCACGCGGCGGCGCGGACGCCGGACCTAACACGGTGCCGGGCGGCTCCATCGCGTCGTCGCGCGAAGGCCCCCGACCGTTCCCACCGCTGCTAGCGGCCCTCGAAGAACTCGATTTTGTCGCCATCCTTCAAGGTGACGACGGCCTTCTTCCACGATCGGGTGAGTCCCTTCGCGGTCCTGACCCTACGAGGCTTCCCATGCACGTTCATGGTGTTCACACTCGTCACCGTGACGTTGAAGATCTCCTGGACAGCCGAGGCGATCTCGGGCTTCTTCGCCCTCTTGTCGACCTCGAACGTGTACCGGTTGTGCTCGATCAGCCCGTAGGACTTCTCCGAGACGATCGGGCGCACGATCACGCTGTGTGCGTAGCGCATTACGACAGCACCCCCTCGAGCCAACCGAGCGCGGGCTTCGTGAAGAGCAGCGCTACGTTGTCCACCAGGTCGTATGTGTTGGCCTCCGAAGCGGTGATCACGCGGATGCCCTCGATGTTGCGAAGCGACTTGATCGTCACGATGTCGTCGTTGGCGACGACGACGGTCGTGCGTCCCGTGATGCCGAGCGCCTTGAGGACGGCTACGGCCTTCTTGGTGGAAGGCGTATCGCCGATGCCGAAGTCCTCGACCACGTGAAGGACGCCCTCAGAACCCTTGGCCGAGAGCGCGCTTCGCATGGCGAGCTTGACGACCTTGTTCGGCACCCTGAACGCGTAGCTGCGCGGGCTCGGGCCGAAGACGGCGCCCCCGCCGCGCCACTGCGGGGCGCGGATCGTGCCCTGCCGGGCTCGGCCGGTCCCCTTCTGGCGCCAGGGCTTCGCACCGCCTCCCGACACCATCCCGCGGGTCTTCGTCGAGTGCGTGCCCGAACGTCGCGCGGCCATCTGGCTGCGCACGACCTGGTGCATCGCGAAAATGTTCGGCGCGACGGCGAAGACGGCATCGGCGACTTTCGCCGTGCCCACCTTCTTGCCGCTCGCGTCCCGTATCTCGAGGCTTGCCATTGGTCTCTCTCCTTCGATGCGTCGCGCGGCCGGGCTCAGGCCTGCCGGATGGTGAGCAGGGAGTCCTTGCCGCCAGGCACGGCGCCCTTGATGACGAGCAGGTTCTGCTCGGGGTCGACCTTCACGACCTCGAGATTGCGCACTGTGACGGTCTGCGCCCCCATGTGTCCGGGAAGCCCGGTGCCCTTGAGCACACGCGACGGCGAGGCGCACATGCCGATGGAGCCGGGAGCACGATGGAAGTGGGAGCCGTGACCGCCGGGACCGCCCTTGAAGTTGTGCCGCTTCATGACGCCGGCGAATCCCTTGCCCTTGCTCGTGCCGGAGACGTGTACCTGCATCCCGGGCTCGAAACCGGAGACCGTGACCTCCTGCCCGGCCTTGAAGGTCTCGTCGCCCTCGACCCTGAACTCGGCGACGTAGCGCTTCGGGTCGACACCCGCCTTCGCGAAGTGCCCGGCGTCGGGCCGGTTCACCTTGCGAGGATCGATGTCGCCGTATGCTAGTTGGATGGCCGTGTATCCGTCGCGCTTGACCGTCTTCACCTGCGAGATGACGCAGGGGCCGGCCTCGATGACGGTGACTGGGATGAGACGGTCGTCTTCGCTCCACACCTGCGTCATCCCCAGCTTCCTGCCGAGTATCGTCGTTCCCATCGTGACTCTCCCGCTCTTCCGTGCGGTCATGGGCTCGTCCCGCCGCTTCCTCGCGGCTGCTCCCAGCGGACCGCGTCTCCCGGCCCGGGGTTCCGGGCCGCGCGACGCCGAAGCGTCGCTATAGCTTGATCTCGATGTCCACGCCCGCCGGCAGGTCGAGCCGCATGAGCGAGTCGACCGTCTTGGGCGTGGGATCCAGGATGTCGATGAGCCGCTTGTGCGTCTTCATCTCGAAGTGCTCCCGGCTGTCCTTGTTGACGTGCGGTGACCGGATGACGCAGTAGAGATTGCGCTCGGTCGGCAGCGGGATCGGCCCCGAGACGCGGGCGCCGGTCTTCTGGGCTGTCTCCACGATCATCTTCGTGGACTGGTCCACGACCTCATGATCGTAGGCCTTGAGCCGGATGCGGATCTTCTGGTTGGCCAACTCTCTACCCTCCGTACCGTTCGTGCCAGGGACGACGGTTCGGGTCCGTCGCTTGGGCGACTACCCGTGGTACTTGGCGACTATCTCTTCGGCCACACTCTTGGGCACCTGCTCGTACGCCTTGAACTGCATCGTGTAGATCGCGCGGCCCTGCGTGCGGCTGCGCAGGTCGGTCGCGTACCCGAACATCTCCGAGAGCGGGACCTTCGCACGGATCACCTGCGCGTTGCCGCGCGCTTCCATGCCCTCGATGTGGCCTCGCCTGCTCGAGAGGTCGCCCATCACGTCGCCCATGAACTCCTCGGGCGTGACGACCTCGACCGCCATCATCGGCTCCAGGAGCACGGGCGTGGCCTTGCGCATGGCCTCCTTGACGCACATCGAGCCGGCGATCTTGAAGGCCATCTCCGACGAGTCCACCTCGTGGTAGGAACCATCCACCAGCTGGACCTTGACGTCGACGACCGGGAACCCGGCGAGCACGCCACTCGTCATCGCTTCCTGGATGCCCTTGTCCACCGCGGGGATATACTCCCGCGGGATGACGCCGCCGACGATCTTGTTCTCGAAGACGTAGCCGTCGCCCGGCTGCTGCGGCGTGAGCGTCAGGACGACATGGCCGTACTGGCCGTGCCCGCCCGTCTGCCGGACGAACTTGCTCTCGACCTCGACGATCGCCTTGGAGATGGTCTCGCGGTATGCGACCTGCGGCTTGCCGACGTTCGCCTCGACCTTGAACTCCCGCAGGAGGCGATCGACGATGACCTCGAGGTGGAGTTCTCCCATCCCGGCGATGATGGTCTGGCCGGTCTCGGTGTCGGTGCGGACCCGGAACGTCGGATCCTCCTCGGCGAGCTTCTGTAGAGCGACGCCGAGCTTGTCCTGCTCGGCCTTCGTCTTCGGCTCGATCGCGATATCGATGACGGGGTCCGGGAAGACCATCGACTCGAGCAGTACCGGCGCGTCCTCGCTGCACAGCGTGTCGCCGGTGGTCGTGTTCTTGAGCCCGACGGCGGCGACGATGTCGCCGGCGAAGACCTGGTCGACGTCCTCGCGGTGGTTGGCGTGCATCTGCAGGAGACGCCCGATGCGCTCCCTGTGCCCCTTCGTCGAGTTGATGACGTAGGAGCCGGAATCGAGTTTGCCCGAGTACACGCGGAAGTACGTCAGCTTGCCGACGTACGGATCGGTCATGACCTTGAACGCGAGCGCCGCAAAGGGAGCATCCTCGTCCGGCGGGCGGCAGACCTGCTCGCCGGTCTTGATATCCTCACCGTTGATGGGCGGTACATCGAGGGGCGACGGCAGGAAGTCCAGTACCGCGTCGAGCAACGGCTGGACGCCCTTGTTCTTGAACGACGCCCCGGTGACCACCGGGGTGACGGCGCATGCGATGGTCCCGACACGCAGGGCCGAGCGGAGCTCGTCCGCGGAGAACGGCACGTCATCGAGCACCTTCTCCATCAACGAGTCGTCGAACTCGGTGGCGATCTCGACCAACTCGTGACGGTGCAGCTCGGCATCGTCCGACATCTCGGCAGGTATCTCGCCCACCGTCGGATTGATGCCCTTGTCGTCCTCGTTGAAGTAGATGGCGTTCATCTCGACGAGATCCACGATGCCGATGAAGAGGTCCTCGGCTCCGATCGGGAGTTGCAGGAGCGCCGCGCGAGTGTCGAGACGGTCCTTCATCATCGAGACCACGTTGAAGAAGTCAGCGCCGGTGCGATCCATCTTGTTGATGTAGGCGATCCTCGGGACCCCATACGTATCGGCCTGCCGCCACACCGTCTCGGACTGGGGCTCGACGCCGCCGACCGCGCAGAAGATGGCGACAGCGCCGTCGAGGACGCGCAGGCTGCGCTCGACCTCGACGGTGAAGTCGACGTGTCCGGGCGTATCTATGATCTGGATGCGGTGGTCCTTCCAGAAGCACGTCGTCGCGGCGGACGTGATCGTGATGCCGCGCTCCTGCTCCTGGACCATCCAGTCCATGGTGGCCGCACCCTCGTGGACCTCGCCGATCTTGTGCGTCTTCCCCGTGTAGAAGAGGATCCGCTCGGTCGTCGTGGTCTTACCGGCATCGATGTGGGCCATGATGCCGATGTTGCGGGTCTTGGCCAGTGGATATCGCTTCGCCATTCGGTGCGCTACCTCGTCTACCAGCGATAGTGGCTGAAAGCCCTGTTGGACTCGGCCATCTTGAATAGATCCTCGCGCTTCTTGACGGAAGCGCCCGTCCCTGCGGAGGCATCCATGATCTCGTTCGCGAGACGCTCCGCCATCGTCTTCTCGCGGCGCTTGCGGGAGTACCCGACGATCCAGCGGATGGCCAGCGTCGTCGAACGGCGCGAGTTCACCTCGACCGGAACCTGGTACGTCGCCCCACCGACACGCTTCGGGCGCACTTCGAGGGTGGGCCGCACGTTGTCCATCGCCTTCTTGAACGTCGCAAGAGGATCGGCGGCGGTCTTCTTCTCGATGATGTCGAAGCTGTCGTAGACGAGGCGCTCTGCCAGCGATCGCTTCCCGTCCAAGAGGACCTTGTTGATCAACTGGGTCACGAGCCGGTTGTTGTACACGGGGTCCGCCTGGACCTCACGTCTGGTGGCTGCTGCGCGCCTAGGCATCGCGTATCTCCTTCATTACCGAGCGTCGCTCCGCGGTCTCCCCGCGGCCGCGTGCGTCCTTACTTCGGCTTCTTCGCTCCATAGCGGGACCGTGCCTGCGCGCGATTCGTCACAGCGGCGCAGTCGAGCGCCGCACGGATGATCTTGTAGCGCACACCCGGAAGGTCCTTCACGCGACCGCCCCTGACGAGCACGATCGAGTGCTCCTGCAGGTTGTGCCCGATCCCCGGGATGTACGCCGTCACCTCCATCTGGTTCGAGAGGCGCACGCGCGCTACCTTGCGCAGAGCCGAGTTCGGTTTCTTCGGTGTCGTGGTATATACGCGGGTGCAGACGCCGCGCTTCTGGGGGCTGCCCTTGAGCGCTGGCGTCTTGCTCTTCTCAGCCACCTGCTTGCGGCCCTTCCGGACCAGCTGGTTGATCGTCGGCACGACCCTCTCCTCGTCTCGTCGTTCACTTTCGCACGGCACGCGCGCAGGGCGCACGTCACCGAGTGCAGTCACAAAGCCGGACTATACCGAAGCAGCCTCGTGGTTGTCAAACCACGCACCCGGGCGTATCGCATCGCCCCCACACCCTCGCGGACGTCGGGCCTCCGCCGCCTACGTCGACGGCGGAGGCCCCTATGGATCGGATCCCCGTCCGGCTCCTAGGAGCCGGACCCCTCTAGCTTCGCGTGAACGCCACAGTACTCGCTGCCTTCGCGCGCCTTGTTCTTGCACTGCCGGCCGTCGCCGTAGTTGCCCTTGCACATGCCGTCGGTCTCGGCGAGCTTCACGTGGGTGCGGCAGTAGCGTGCGCCGGAGAGCGCCTTGTTACGGCACCGCTCCCCGTCCTTGGTCGTGGCAAGGCAGCGGTCCTCGTCCGGCTCCTCTGCCCCGGCGGCGCCGACGAAGAGCTTCTCGTCAGGTTCGAACACCTTGCCCGCGAACAGCGAGGGGTCGATGTCGAGATCCGCGTCGGCGAGGGCGAGGTCCGCGAAGAACGCTGCGGCCTCTTCCTCGCTGAGCGCACTGTCGTCGGACTGCGGTCCTGGCAGGAGCGCCTCGAGTTCCTTGAGCTCCTCCGGAGCGAAGTCCGGCAGAGGCCCACCGCCCTCTTCGGCCGTCCACTCTGCGCGCTGACCCTTGTAGGTGAGCTGCACGCCGCGATAGCGCTTCATGCCTGTCGCCGCAGGGATGAGCTTGCCTATGATGACGTTCTCCTTGAGCCCGAGGAGCATGTCCTCCTTGCCGGCGATCGCCGCGTCGGTCAGTACGCGAGTCGTCTCCTGGAAGGAGGCGGCAGACAGGTAGCTGTCGGTCGCGAGCGACGCCTTCGTGATGCCGAGCAGCACCTTCGATCCGTTCGCCGGCACGCCACCGTCAGCGATGATGCGCTCGTTCTCCTCGTCGTACACGAACCGGTCGACGAGCTGGCCGGGAAGGAACGCCGCGTCGCCGGGCTCGAGCACCGAGATCTTGCGCATCATCTGCCGCGCGATCACCTCGATGTGCTTGTCGTTGATGTCGACGCCCTGGCTCGCGTAGACTTCCTGCACCTGGCGGACGATGTACGTGAGCACCGCTTTGTCGTCGCGCAGGTGGAGAAGGTCATGCGGGTTGAGGGAACCTTCGGTCATCTGGTCGCCGACCTCGACGGTCACGCCGTCCGCAATACCCGGGCGCAACCTGGAGCGGCGGGATACCGTGTAGGACTTCTCGTGTCCGTCCGCGCCCGTGACCATGATCTTCCGGGTCTTGTCGCCTTCTTCGATGGTAAGCTTACCGGCGCTCTCGGCTAGAAGAGCCTGCCCCTTCGGCTTTCGGGCCTCGAAGAGCTCGGTCACGCGCGGAAGGCCGTGGGTGATGTCCTCGCCCGCGACGCCGCCGGTGTGGAAGGTGCGCATCGTGAGCTGCGTGCCCGGCTCGCCGATCGACTGTGCCGCGATGATGCCGACGGCCGTGCCGATGTCGACGGGACGGCTGCTCGCCAGGTCCCAACCGTAGCAGCGCTGGCAGATACCATGCTTCGCGTGGCAGGTCATGACCGTGCGCAGCTCGAGGGTCGGCACGCCGCGGTCGGCGAACCGACGAAGCTCGGCGTCGGAATCGACGAAGTCGCCGGCCTCCTTGAGGATCTCCCCGGTCTTCGGATCGACGGCCGGAGAGAGCAGACAGCGCCCGACGAGGTTGTGATCGACCTTCTCGCCCTTGGCGTCGAGGATCCGGAAGACGACGCCCTCGTCGGTCTCGCAATCGGCGTGGCGGACGATGACGTCCTGGGCGACGTCGACGAGGCGTCGAGTCAGGTATCCGGAGTCGGCGGTGCGAAGCGCCGTGTCCGCGAGTCCCTTGCGGGCGCCGTGGGTGGAGATGAAGTACTCGAGCACCGACAGACCCTCGCGGAAGTTCGCCTTGATGGGCCGGTCGAGGATCTCGCCTTTGGGGTTCGCCATGAGACCGCGCATACCTGCGAGCTGGCGGATCTGCTTGATGTTTCCGCGCGCTCCGGAGTGGGCCATCATGTAGACGGGATTGAACTTGTCGAAGTTCGCTGCCATCGCGTCGCCGACATCATCGGTCGCTTGCGTCCAGACACCGACGATCTGGCGGTGCCTCTCGTCCTTCGTGATGAGTCCGCGGTCGTATTGCGCCTCGATGGTGGAGACCCGCGCGCCGGCGGCGTCGAGGATCTCGCCCTTCTGCTCCGGGATCACCGCGTCGTAGACGGAAACGGTCACGCCCGCACGGGTCGCGTAGTGGAAGCCGAGGCGCTTGACCTCGTCGAGGATGTTCGCCATCTGGTTCGTCGAGTAGCGGACCGAACAGTCCTCGACGATGCGCGAGATGCCCTTCTTGTCGACCTCGTGGTTGATGAAGGGGTAATCCTCGGGCAGCGAGCGATTGAAGGTGATGCGGCCGATCGTCGTCTCGATGCGCGTACCCGCTTCGCGTGGCACGGGGACACCGTCTCCCGTCTCCTCCATGATGTCGTGAGGCAGCCGGACCCGGACCTTGGCCTGCAGATCGACGGTACGGTTGTCGTACGCGAGTATCGCCTCGTCGAACCCGAAGTACGCGGTCCCCTCCCCGACGACCCCTTCGCGCAGAACGGTCAGATAGAAGAGCCCGATGACCATGTCCTGCGTCGGGGTGGTCAGCGGTCGACCGTGCGCGGGCGACTTGATGTTGTTCGTCGAGAGCATGAGAACGCGCGCCTCGGCCTGCGCCTCGGCGGACAGCGGCAGATGCACCGCCATCTGATCGCCGTCGAAGTCGGCGTTGAACGCAGTGCACACCAGCGGATGGATCCGGATGGCCTTGCCCTCGACCAGCACGGGCTCGAACGCCTGGATGCCGAGGCGGTGCAGGGTGGGAGCGCGGTTGAGCATGACCGGATGGTCGCGGATGACCTCCTCGAGCACGTCCCACACCACGCTCTTGCCACGGTCGACCATGCGCTTCGCGCTCTTGATGTTCTGCGCGTGGTCCAGGTCGACCAGCCGCTTCATGACGAAGGGCTTGAAGAGTTCGAGAGCCATGACCTTGGGCAGGCCGCACTGGTGGAGTTTTAGCTCCGGACCGACGACGATGACGGAACGGCCGGAGTAGTCGACGCGCTTGCCGAGCAGGTTCTGGCGGAAGCGGCCCTGCTTGCCCTTGAGCATGTCCGAGAGCGACTTCAGGGGACGGTTGCCGGGACCGGTCACCGGACGTCCGCGGCGGCCGTTATCGAAGAGCGCGTCGACCGCCTCCTGGAGCATGCGCTTCTCGTTGTTGACGATGATCTCGGGCGCGCCGAGGTCGAGAAGCCGCTTGAGGCGGTTGTTCCGATTGATCACGCGCCGGTACAGGTCGTTCAGGTCGGAGGTCGCAAAGCGCCCGCCATCGAGCTGGACCATCGGGCGAAGATCCGGCGGGATGACGGGGATCGCGTCGAGGATCATCCACTCGGGGCTGTTCTTGCTCGCCTTGAACGCGGCGACGACCTTGAGCCGCTTGACGGCCTTCTGGCGCTTCTGCCCCTTACCGTCGGTGATCTGCTGGCGCAACTCGGCGGCGAGGTCATCAAGGTCGATCTGGCGCAGCAGGTCCTTGACCGCTTCCGCGCCCATGCCGCCACGGAAGTAGTCGCCGTAACGGAGCTTGAGCTCGCGATAGAGGGTCTCGTCGTTGATGAGCATCTTCACCGAGAGCTTCTGGAAGGTATCGAACGCCTCGGAGAACAACTCACGACGCTCGGCGTACTCCTCGTCGAGATCGCGGATGTCCCGCTTCGCCTCGGCCTCGATCTTCTTCACGCGGTCCTCGACCGGCACCTCGTCGTCGAAGGCCTCGCCCTCGTCGGGCTCCACCTCGCCACGGGCTATCGCGACCATGCGGTCGCGCTCGCCCTCGATCGCTGACGCCTCTTCAGCCTTCTCGGCGTCGAGAGACGCGAGGTCCGAGGCGAGCTCGTCCTTGAGCATCGCCAGGTCGGTCTCGCGGTCGGCGTCATTGACCGACGTGATGATGGAGCTCGCGAAGTACAGGACCTTCTCGAGATCCTTCGGCGCGATGTCGAGCAGGTACCCGAGACGACTCGGAACGCCCTTGAAGTACCAGATATGGCTCACGGGCGCAGCCAACTCGATGTGTCCCATGCGGTCGCGGCGGACCTTCGCCCGCGTGACCTCCACGCCGCAGCGCTCGCAGATGATCCCCTTGAAGCGAACGCGCTTGTACTTGCCGCAGTAGCACTCCCAGTCCTTGGTGGGACCGAAGATCTTCTCGCAGAAGAGCCCGTCCTTCTCCGGCTTCAGCGTGCGGTAGTTGATGGTCTCCGGCTTCTTCACCTCGCCGCGTGACCACTGCCGGATCTGCTCGGAGCTGGCAAGCCCGATGCGCAGCCTATCGAAGTTGTTGACATCGACGTCGAGCAACGTTTCCTCCTCAGCTCGGCGACCCGCCAAGACGGCGGGCGCCCAAACTCCGGCGGGCCGGCCTAGATCTCGGCCGGCCCTTCCTCATCGGTATCGAGCGTGATGTCCAGATCCGGCAGATCCAGGTCCTCGAGGTCGTCGAGATCGTCGAGCGATCCCTCCTCGCTCTCGAGCGCGCCGCGGCCGATACCGTCACCGATACCGGTGAGGTCGAGACCAAGCTCCTCGGCCGTCTTGAAGATGTCCTCGTCCTCCTCCTTGAGTTCGATCTCCTCGCCCGTCTCTCCGAGGATCTCGACGTCGAGGCAGAGCGACTGCATCTCCTTGACGAGGACCTTGAACGACTCGGGGATGCCTGGCTCGGGGATGTTCTCCCCCTTGACGATGGCCTCGTACGCTTTGACGCGACCGAGCACATCGTCGGACTTGATCGTGAGGATCTCCTGCAGCACGTATGCGGCGCCGTACGCGTACAGCGCCCAGACCTCCATCTCTCCGAAGCGCTGGCCGCCGAACTGGGCCTTGCCCCCGAGAGGCTGCTGCGTGATGAGCGAGTACGGGCCTGTCGAGCGTGCGTGGATCTTGTCGTCGACAAGGTGCAGCAGCTTGAGCATGTAGATCTGCCCGATCGTCACCGGCTCTCGGAACGGCTCGCCCTTGCGGCCGTCGTAGAGGACCGTCTTGCCCATGCGGCTGATCTGGGGAACGACCGAATCGAAGACCTTGTCGCCATACCGGTCACGGTACTTGAGCGCGATGTTCCGGTTCGACGCCTCGAGGACGTCGGAGATCTCGGCCTCGCGGGCGCCGTCGAAGACCGGGGAAGCGACCGGGATGGGGCCATCGACGTGCGACTTCTGCTTGGGGTCATCTGACCAACCGACAAAGGAAGCCCAGCCAAGGTGGGTCTCGAGAAGCTGACCGATGTTCATTCGCGAGGGGACGCCGAGCGGGTTCAGGATGATGTCCACCGGCGTGCCATCCGACAGGAAGGGCATGTCCTCCACAGGGAGGATCTTGCTGATGACACCCTTGTTGCCATGGCGTCCGGCGAGCTTGTCGCCCTCTTGGATCTTGCGCTTCTGCGCGACGTACACGCGCACGAGTTCGTTGACACCCGGTGACAGGTCGTCGCCCGCGTCGCGGGAGAACGTGCGCACGGAGATGACGCGGCCGGTCTCGCCGTGCGGGACCTTGAGCGAGGTGTCGCGCACCTCGCGGGCCTTCTCTCCGAAGATGGCGCGCAGCAGACGCTCCTCAGCCGTGAGCTCGGTCTCGCCCTTGGGCGTGACCTTGCCGACGAGCACGTCGCCGGGGAAGACCTCCGCACCGATACGGATGATCCCGTCCTCGTCGAGATTCGCGAGGACGTCCTCGCCGACGTTGGGGATCTCGCGCGTTATCTCCTCGGGGCCGAGCTTCGTGTCCCGGGCCTCGACCTCGTACTCCTCGATGTGGATCGAGGTCAGGAGATCGTCCTTGACCACCTTCTCGGAGAGGATGATCGCGTCCTCATAGTTGTAGCCCTCCCAAGGCATGAACGCGACGAGGAGGTTCTGGCCGAGCGCGAGCTCACCGAGCTCGGTCGACGGGCCATCGGCGAGCGTCTGACCGACCGTCACGGTCTGACCTTCCTCGACGACAGGTCGATGGTTGATGCACGTCCCCTGGTTGCTGCGCTGGAACTTCGGAAGACGGTATTCGTCGAGCGTACCGTCCTCGGCACGCACTGCGACATGCATGCTGTCGACCTCGACGACGACGCCCGAGCGGCGCGCGAGGATGATCTCGCCCGTGTCGACGGCCGCGCGGTGCTCCATGCCCGTGCCGACGAGCGGCGCGGCCGGCCGCATGAGCGGCACCGCCTGCCGCTGCATGTTCGAGCCCATGAGCGCGCGGTTCGCGTCGTCATGCTCGAGGAACGGGATCAGCGCGGTCGCGACCGAGACCATCTGCCGCGGCGAGATGTCCATATAGTCGACGTCCGCGGGGCGGTGCTCCTCCGGCTCCCCACCCTTGATACGGCAGAGAACGCGCTCGTTGGCGAAACGGCCGTTCTTCGCATCGAACGGCTCGTTCGCCTGAGCGATGATGCAGCGCTCTTCTTCGTCCGCGGTCAGGTAGTCGATCTTGTCCGTGACCTTGCCCTTGACGACCTGACGGTAGGGCGTCTCGATGAAGCCGTAAGGGTTGATCCGGGCGAAGGTCGCCAGCGAGCCGATGAGCCCGATGTTCGGGCCTTCGGGGGTCTCGATAGGGCACATGCGTCCGTAGTGCGAGGGGTGCACGTCTCGAACCTCGAAGCCGGCGCGTTCGCGAGAGAGGCCACCGGGGCCCAGTGCCGAAAGCCGGCGCTTATGCGTCAGACCGGCGATGGGATTCGTCTGGTCCATGAACTGCGACAGCTGACTCGACCCGAAGAACTCCTTGATGGCCGCGACGATCGGGCGGATGTTGATGAGGCTCTGCGGAGTGATCTGATCGACGTCCTGCGTGGTCATGCGCTCGCGCACCACCCGCTCCATGCGGGCGAGCCCGATGCGGAACTGGTTCTGGATGAGCTCGCCCACCGAACGGACGCGCCGGTTCCCGAAGTGGTCGATGTCGTCGACATCGTATCCGTCCGTGCCTTCCCACAGGTTCACGAGGTATCGCACCGCGGCGAGTATGTCCTCGTTCGTCAGCGTCGACTGCTCCATCGGCAGCTCGAGGCCCAGCTTCTTGTTCACCTTGTAGCGGCCGACCTTGGCCAGGTCGTAGCGCTGCGCGTTGAAGAACAGGCCGTCGAGCAGTGAGCGAGCGCTCTCGACGGTGGGCGGCTCTCCGGGGCGGAGGCGCTTGTAGATCTCGAGGAGCGCTTCTTCCCGCGTCTCGGTGAAGTCCTTCTCGAGCGTGCGCTTGATGCACTCCGAACCGCCGAGCATCTCCAGCAACTCCTCGCGGTCCTCGGCGACGCCCAGCGCCTTCAGGAGAACCGTGACGGGCTGCTTGCGCTTGCGGTCGATGCGGACCGACACGACGTCGCGGCGATCGGTCTCGAGTTCGAGCCAAGCCCCGCGCGCGGGAATCACCTTCGCCGTGTGGATCGCCTTGTCCGTGGTCTTGTCGCGCTCCTCGGAGTAGTAGACGCCCGGCGAGCGGACGAGCTGGCTGACGACGACGCGTTCCGTCCCGTTGATGATGAACGTGCCGCGATCGCTCATGAGAGGGAAGTCTCCCATGAAGACTTCCTGCTCCTTGAGCTCGCCGGTCTCCGTGTTCGTGAACTTCACGAGCACGAACAGCGGCGCCTGGTAGGACATGTCCTTCTCTTTGCACTCCTCGGGGCTGTACTTCGGATCGCCGAAGGAGTGCTCGCCGAACTCGACCACCAGGTTGCCGGTGAAGTCCTCGATGGGAGAGATGTCCTGGAAGGTCTCTCTCAGACCCTCGTCGAGGAACCACTTGAAGGAGTCTCGCTGGATCGCGATGAGGTTCGGTACCTCGAGGATCTCGGGAATCTTTGCGAAGGTACGACGCTGACGAAGGCCAGTGTCGATAACGGGGGAACCTGCTTCGCGGCGCACCAGGCGTTTCCTCCTTATGACGGCGGAGCGGCGTACACGGGTCGCAAACTATCAGGGTAGTAAAACATGGGTCCGGGGTCAACAGGTCCTCGCGACATACCTCCGGGCGCCTTCATTCCGGAAGCCCCCCGCCCCTCGCCTACATACCCTTTCGGAACACTACCGCCCGCCGTCTCGAACAGACGCGATGGCCGGAGCCCACACGGGCCCCGGCCATCATCGCGTCCGTCCGCTCGACACGGACGGGAACGGAGCTACTTGAGCTCGACGGTGGCGCCTGCCTCCTCGAGCTTACCCTTGGCCTCCTCGGCCTTCTCCTTGTTGGCGCCCTCGACCACGGTCTTCGGCGCACCGTCCACGAGGTCCTTCGCCTCCTTGAGCCCGAGGCTGGTGAGTTCGCGGACGACCTTGATGACCTGGATCTTCTTGTCGCCGGTCGCGGTGAGGACGACATCGAAGCTGTCCTTCTCCTCGGCTTCGGCTTCGGCTTCGGCCGGCGCGCCGGCCGCGGCGAACGCCATGGGCGCAGCCGCGGAGACGCCGAATACCTCTTCGAGCTCCTTGACGAGCTCCGCGAGCTGAAGGGCGGGCATCTCCTTGAGGGCCTCGATGATCTCTTCCTTGCTGACTGCCATCTCTGTCTCCTTACCGATCACATGGCCACGCGGTTCGCGCGCGGCGGTCCGTCGTTCCGGACGCCCAAGGCGTCCCCTTTACGCGGCCTTCTGGTCGGCGATCGCGCGCACGACGCGAGCGAACGCCGCAGCCGGGCCGTTGAGTACCCGAACGAGCCCGGAGGCCGGATTGTTGAGCGTTCTGAGCAGCTTCGCGAGGAGTTCCTCGCGGGACGGGAGAGCGGCGAGGGCCTTGATGCCCTCGGCACCGACGACGGCCCGCTCGATGAAGCCGCCCTTCACCTCGAGCGCCTTGTGCTCCTTCGCGAAATCCACGAGCACCTTCGCCGGCGCGACGGGGTCCGCGTCGGTGAAGACGAACGCCGTAGGGCCGACGAGCAGGTCGCCGAGATCCGGAAACGCCAGTTCGCGGAGCGCGATCTCGGTGAGACTGTTCTTGAAGACGAAGACCTCGCCGCCGACCTCGCGCAGCTTCGTGCGCAGGGCCTGCATCTCCTTGACGGTCAGCCCGCGGTAATCGGCCATGACGACAGCGGACGAGCCCGTCATCTTGTCCTTGATCTCGGCCACGAGGGCCGCCTTCTGAGCGGTCGGCATACGGTATCCCTCCTTCCGGTGCGCACGCGATCGTGATGCGGATCGCGCCGGACGGGGGACGAACCCCCGAAACGACGTGACCCCCGCCGGATCGGCGGAGGCCACGGATCTCTCGTGTCCGAGCGTCGCGGTCACGGCTCTCGGGTGGCTCCACCTCGGCAGGCGGGGCCTTTATGCCCCCTTCGGCCCTCAAGTTCCAGGGCGCCGGCTGTCTTCGGTAGCGATCGTGTGCGGTTGTCAAGCGCGCGACGTAGTATGCACCGCACTCGCGCGGCAGCGCAAGTCCGATCACGCGGACGGTTCGTCGAGCAGGTTGCGCGTCTTCGCGGTGTCGATCGGGATGCCGGGGCCCATCGTCGTGGCGAGCGTGATGGACTTGATGTAGCGGCCCTTCGCCACCGAAGGCTTCGCCCGGAGCACCTCGTCGAGGACGGCGCCGTAGTTCTCCACGATGCTCGCGGCATCGAAGGAGACCTTGCCGATCCCGACGTGGGCGATGCCGAACTTGTCCGCGCGATACTCGACCTTGCCCGCCTTGAGCTCGCCCACCACGCGTGAGACGTCCATCGTGACGGTCCCGAGCTTGGGGTTCGGCATGAGACCGCGCGTGCCGAGGATCTTGCCGAGACGCCCCACCTTGGCCATCATGTCCGGCGTCGCCACGGTCGCGTCGAAGTCGAGGAATCCGCCGGAGATGCGCTCGATGAGATCGTCCCCACCGACGACGTCCGCGCCGGCCGCCTCCGCCTCCTTGGCCTTCTCGCCCTGAGCGAAGACCGCGACCCGGACCGTCTTGCCCGTGCCGTGCGGCAGGACGACGCTCCCGCGGACCTGCTGCTCCGCCTGGCGTGTGTCGATCCCTAGGCGGAAATGGACTTCCACGGTCTCGTCGAACTTCGCCGAAGCGACCTCCTTGGCGAGACGCGCGGCTTCGATGGGAGTGTAGAGACGATCCTTCTCCACGCGAGATCTGGCCGCGATGGCCTTCTTGCCCTGCTTCATGTCGTCAACCTCCGGTGGTCATCGGGCCGGGCGGGCCCTCCCACATGTTCGGCGCGGCGCGGATGCGCCGCACGCGCACGCCGCCTAGTCGGCGACGGTGATACCCATCGAACGCGCGGTCCCCTCGATGATGCGGGTGGCCGCCTCGATGTCGTTCGCGTTGAGGTCCGGCATCTTCGTCTCCGCGATCCGGCGGACCTGCTCCCGCGAGACCGTGGCGACCTTGTCCTTGTTCGGTGTGGCCGATCCACTCTCGATGCCTGCAGCCTGCTTGAGCAGGATCGCGGCGGGCGGTGTCTTCGTGATGAACGTGAACGACCGGTCCTCGTAGACGGTGATCTCGACGGGGATGATCGTGCCCATCTGGCTCTGCGTGGCGGCGTTGAACGCCTGGCAGAACTGCATGATGTTCACCTGGTGCTGACCGAGGGCGGGACCTACCGGCGGGGCCGGATTCGCCTGACCTCCCGGGATCTGGAGCTTGATGTAGCCGGCGATCTTCTTAGTCCTAGCCATTGCGCTTCCGTCCTACTAGGAGCGCCCATCGGACGCTTTCAGTCCCGGTCACAGCCTGGAGACCTGGTCGAACCCGAGCTCCACCGGCGTCTCGCGACCGAAGATGGAGACCATGACCTTGATCTTCCCCTGGTCCGGATTGACCTCGGAGATGGTCCCGTCGAACTCGGCGAGCGGTCCCGAGGTCACCTTGACCGCCATGCCCTCCGCGAACTCGGTGTACGTCTTCGGCTTGACGACGCCGGCGACGCGACCCTGTATCCGCTTGACCTCGTCGCGGGAGAGCGGGACCGGCTTCGCCTGGGCGCCGACGAACCCGGTCACCCCGGGGGTGTTGCGAACCACATACCACGAATCGTCGTCGAGCTCCATCTGGACGAGGATGTAGCCGGGGAAGACCTTCTTCTCCTGCGTGACCCTTCGGCCGCCCGTCTTGAGGTCGGTGACCGTCTCCTTCGGGATGAACACGTCGAATATCTTGTGCGACATGTTCATCGACTCGATGCGGTGAAGGAGATTCGTCTTCACCTTGTTCTCGTAGCCGGAATACGTATGGATTACGTACCACTTCTTCGCCATCGGGCGGCGCTTCCTATCTGCCGATGCGGCCGAGGGTATCGATGATGAGGAACGACGACGCCTGGTCGACGACGAAGGTGAAGATGATGAACGCGATCAGCGTGAAGATGACTATCAGGCTCGAGTTGTAGACCTCGGTGCGGGAGGGCCAGACGACGCGCTTCATCTCGGCGCGCACGTCGGTGAAGTACTTCCCCGCCCGCGCGACGATGTTGGGCTTGGCCGCTTTGTTCGCCTTTGCCATCCGTCGTCCCTTCCGTTCTCACATCCACCACGGGGGCGGCCGACCAGGCCCCATTGCGCCGCGGAGATGGTTTCGTCTGGCAGGCCAGGAGGGGCTCGAACCCCCAACATCCGGTTTTGGAGACCGGCGCTCTACCGATTGGAGCTACTGGCCTACTTCTCCCGATCGCGCCGTCATCGAGCGACGGTCACCTCGTCTCCTTGTGCACGGTATGCGTGCGGCACCACTTGCAGTACTTCTTGAACTCTATGCGCTCGGGATTGTTCTGCTTGTTCTTCTTCGTGGTGTAGTTCCGGCGCTTGCACTCGGTGCACGCCAGGGTGACGAGAGTCCTCATCATGCCTCCTCGCGTACCCTCTCCACGCCGCGAAGGCGGGTGGGTGGGCACGGTAGCGTAATCTAACACCCGCCCCACAGCAGTGTCAAACCGCGTCCCTGCTGCTCCAAGGCGGCGAAACGGGACCCGGCTGCGGGCCGGGCCCCGTCCTGTCGCACGGATACGAGAGGCTCTACTTCAGGATCTTCACGACTCGGCCGGAGCCCACCGTACGCCCACCCTCACGGATGGCGAACCGGAGGCCCTCCTCCATCGCGATCGGGGCGATGAGCTCGCCGCGGACCTCGACGTTGTCGCCCGGCATGACCATCTCGGTGCCCTCGGGCAGGTGAGCGATGCCGGTGACGTCCGTCGTCCGGAAGTAGAACTGCGGACGATAGCCGTCGAAGAACGGGGTGTGGCGGCCGCCCTCTTCCTTCGTCAGAACGTAGACCTGACCCATGAACTCCGTGTGCGGCGTGATCGAGCCGGGCTTGCACAGGACCTGACCGCGCTCGATCTCGGTGCGCGCGACTCCACGCAGGAGAACGCCGATGTTGTCGCCCGCCTGGGCCTGGTCGAGCAGCTTGCGGAACATCTCGACACCGGTGACGACGGTCTTCTTGGTCTCGGGATGGATACCGACCATCTCGACCTCGTCGCCGACCTTGACGACACCGCGCTCGACGCGGCCGGTGGCCACGGTCCCGCGACCCGTGATCGTGAAGACGTCCTCGATCGCCATGAGGAACGGCTTGTCGATATCACGCTCGGGCTGCGGGATCCAGGTGTCGATGGCCTCCATGAGCTCCCAGATGGACTTCTTCGCCTCTTCGTCACCCTCGAGCGCCTTGAGGGCCGAGCCCTTGATGACCGGCGTGTCGTCGCCGGGGAACTCGTACTCGGAGAGCAGCTCGCGGACTTCCATCTCGACGAGCTCGATGAGCTCGGGGTCGTCGACCATGTCGATCTTGTTCATGTAGACGACGATGTAGGGGACGCCGACCTGACGGGCGAGCAGGATATGCTCGCGGGTCTGCGGCATCGGGCCGTCAGCGGCCGACACCACGAGGATGGCACCGTCCATCTGTGCCGCGCCCGTGATCATGTTCTTGATGTAGTCGGCGTGACCCGGGCAGTCGACGTGCGCATAGTGCCGCTTGTCGGTCTCGTACTCCACGTGGGCGATCGCGATCGTGATGCCGCGCTCGCGCTCCTCGGGAGCCTTGTCGATCTGGTCGAACGGCGTGTAGTCCGCGTAGCCCTTCTCCGCCAGAGTCTTGGTGATGGCCGCGGTGAGCGTGGTCTTACCGTGGTCCACGTGGCCGATGGTGCCGACGTTCACGTGAGGCTTGGTGCGCTCGAACTTCTTCTTCGCCATGGTTCTCCTCCTCTATGGATATCGATGACGGTGCCGCGGGTCGCGTGGCGTCGTCCACGCGGGCCGTGGCGGTCCCGCGTACGTGCCGGTGGTAGCGGTGACTGGATTCGAACCAGTGACTCCGCGGGTATGAACCGCGTGCTCTAGCCGCTGAGCTACACCGCCGTGTGCGGCCGGGTCACGCGGACGCCTGGTCCGCCTCCGGTCCGGGGAACTGTCTGGAGCCCACAACCGGACTCGAACCGGTGACCTCTTCCTTACCAAGGAAGTGCTCTGCCTGCTGAGCTATGTGGGCGCCTCCCGGGGCGGGCCGGCAAGCCCGACCCCGAGGTCTTATCGCTGGTGGGGGCGCTTGGATTCGAACCAAGGTAGGCGTAGCCAACGGGTTTACAGCCCGTCCCCTTTAGCCACTCGGGCACACCCCCGACATGAAAGAAGCACGTTATTGGACGTATCAAAGGGCTCGCCTGGGACAAAGGCACGTGAATGTTACTGCATCGCGTTTTGCTGTGTCAACGACGACAACGCCACCGGGCGTATCGCTTCTCCTCCGTCATCTCCGACGGCCCCTGCCGACATCAGTCGATGACGATCTTGCCGAAGACCGGACCCACGATGCGGATGCCCTCCACCGATCCCTCGATGTCATCGCGTGGGATGAGACGATACCACGCCGAATGGTCGCCAACGAGAACCGGTCTCGGAGGATACTCCTCGAAGTGCTCCTCGAACCAGTCGCGTGTCTGCAGCATCGGGAGGACACGCAGCTCGTCGCGGTCGACGCGCAGTTCGGAGAAGAAGACCTCGTCGGGTTCGGCCATGAGCGCCGCGACCTCGGTCTCGGTCTGAGACAGTGCGCACAGGTAGTAGAAGAGCTCCTCGGCCTCGGACAGGAACATCCAGCCCGGCTCACGCGTGACGGCATGCGAGATCGCCTCGAACGCGTAACTTCCCTCTTCCGGCCGATAGAAGAGCAGGTCACGGTCGGCGATCTTCGAGGGGTCCCTACCAAAGTAGCTGTCGGCCTTCACCTTCACGGTCACGGTCCGACCCAGGAAACGGTAGCGCAGGTCGATGCCGAGCCGCCGACCCTCGCCGACCGCGGGGTCGACCACGACCACATCCGACCCGCCGGTGCTCTCGACCCAGCGCGCAAGGATCCGCTCCGCGACGGACTGGAGTAACAGACTTCCCGCCATAGAGTGCATCCGCTCTCCTCGCCGTTCTAGCCGTTGGGCCGGCTCAGGCGCTCGTCCGCGGCCCGCAGGCGTCGACTCATCACCTCTAGCAGCCTGATCGCTATCGAAGGCGTACGCTCGAGAACCGCTTTGAAGTCCCAGCTCGAGAGCATCAGACAAGAGGTCGGCTCGACCGCGCGGATCGTCGCCGAACGAGGCGCCGAGTCGAGAAGCGACATATCTCCGAAGAAGTTGCCGGCGTCGAGCGTACCGAGCGACCGGTTGTCGCGGATGATCTCGACCCGGCCCGACAGGACCAGGTAGAACGCCTGTCCGGGTGTCCCCTGCGTGACGATGACCTGCTGGGGAGCGTATACGTGCTCCTGGGCCACCGCGGTTATCGCCGCGATCTCCTGCGGGCTGCAATTGGCGAACAGCGGCACCTTGGACAGGAACATCTCGTTCGCCATCCGCAGCCTCCCATCCCTCATCCCTCGCCGACCGATCGGTTCTGCTACACGCTAGAGTATGCCCGACACTTGGGGCAATAGACGCCCGCGCAGAGGTGACAGCCATCATATGCGCTTACACAGGTACCTGGAAGCCGTACCCTCGAAGGTCGCGTTCATGCACAATGGAGTACGTAGGCTGCCGCGGAGGAACGATGGGGCTCTTCCTAGATCTCTACCTGGGCCATCTGCTCGGAGACTTCGTCTTCCAGCCCGGGAAGCTGGTCGCCGCGAAGAGGGCAGGCGTCCCGGGGCTGTTGACACATGCCGTCATCATCGCGGTCTGTTCCGCCGTCGTCCTCGTCGGGACTCTGCGTGCCCACTGGCCTATCGTGGTCCTCGTGACGGGAGCGCACCTGGTCATCGAGCGTCTCACCATCACGACGAGGTTCCGGACACGGACGCGGGGCCTGTTCGTCTTCGTCTTCGACCAGACCCTGCACGTGCTGTCGATCGTACTCCTCATCTGGGCCATGGGCGCATGGACCCTCGACCGGACTGCGGTGACGTTCGGCTCGATCGTCGGCATCGCCGACCTCGCCGCGGCATGCGGCATCATCACCGTGGCGTTCCTCGGATCGATACTCGTGTTCGAGACCGACGTCGCGATCGAGGACCCCGAGAACGGGAAGGGCCGCCTCCTCGCGTTCGACCTACCAAGGATCGCCGGCATGGCCGAGAGGGCGACCGCTCTCGTACTCGCCTTGTACGTCTCCCCGACCGCGGGACTCATCGCGTTCCTCCCGCGGTCGTTCATGGCGATCACTCGTCGCGACGACCGCCGCCGCGACATCGTGGCCGTGGTCGTCGGCTTGGCCCTGTGCGCGGTGGCGTACGCGTTCGTCGTGGGGATCCGCATCGTGTCGCTAGCGTAGGGACCAGGAGGGGACCATGCCCAGGAAGAGGACCATCCGGCGCTTCGGAGGGACGCTGCCTTGGCTGCGCGCCGTTGCGTTCGCCACGATCGCTCTCGGCTCGCTGTCCGCGATGCCCTTCTACCCCTCGAGCATCACCCCGGTGATCGCCCTCGTCATCGGAGGTCTCGGAGTCCTCTCCGCGCAACTGGCGACACTCGCCGTCCTCACGCTCCTCGCACTGCCGATCGCCGCCGCGAACATCGTCGCGGGCGCGCTGTTCGCGCTCGTCGGCTACAGCGCGATGTCGTACCTCGGGCAGGACGACGCGAAGCCGTTCCTCGTCGTCGCACTGGCGATGCTAGCAGCCGGCGTCAAGGCGCAATGGGCGCTGCCGGTCCTCGCCGGCTACCTTCTCGGCTCGGGCGAGGGTTCGATCGCCGCGCTAGCCGCCTGCCTCGCCGCCGAAGGGGCGGGCCTCCTCCTCGGACACCCGGTCTTCGGCGTCGTGGTGGCCGGCGGCACTCCACCCCCCATCGTCGACCTCGCCCATCCGCCGGTCGACCCGCTCGCCTTCAAGTGGTTCGCCGCGTCGGTCTCCTCGCTCGACCCCAATCCCGTCATCGCACGCATCACGGCGGCGCGAGACGTCCCACTGCTTGCGACCCAGCCGTTCGCTTGGGCGGGAGCGGCGTGGCTCGCCGGCTTCATCCGCCGACCTGTCGGTCACCGGTTCCGCGGGGTGTGGGGACTGGGAGCGGTGTTCGCGGGTGTCGCGGCACTGGGGGGGTCGAGCGTCGCGCTCATGCGGGCGTTCTCCGGCCCCGTGAACGGAGCGACGCTCGCAGCGACAGGGGTGACCTCCTTCGTCGTGGCCCTCTTGGTCTCCGCTGTCAGCGACTGGGTGTTCACACCCTCCACCCCGAAGGCCATCGTCCCGCTCTCGTCGCTGGACACAGAGGACGCGGACGTGGACGAACTCCTGCGCCTCATATCGCAGGCCGAGGAGACGGTCGCAGCGAAGCACACCGTCGAGGCGGTGGTGCTGATCACCGACATGAAGTCCTTCTCGAAGATGACCGAGGAGGAGGGCAGCATCACCTCGGCGAAGCTCATCCAGCGACAGAGAGACCTGCTCCTTCCCCTGGTCACCGAGCATCGCGGGTGCGGCAAGTCGACCGGAGGCGACGGACTGCTCGCGAAGTTCGACCACCCGATCGACGCCCTCGAAGCCGCGATCGCGATGCAGCGAAAGCTCTCGGAGTTCAACACCGCGAAGGACATCGGCCATTCGATGACGATCCGCATCGGCATCGCGTCCGGCGAGGTCGTGCTCGACAAGCACGGCAGACCGTTCATCGGCAACGGCCTCAACATCGCGGCCCGAGTGATGAGCCTTGCCGACGGAGGCCAGATCTTCGCGACCCGGCCGGTCGTCGAACGCGCCGGACTCGACCGCTTCAAGGCCGAGGAACGCGGCACCTTCGACCTGAAGAACATCGCGACGCCGACCGACGTCTTCGAGATCGACAGCGGCGTCTAGTGACATACGCAACGGGGCCCGGCCTTCAAGACCGGGCCCCGCGGATGTCTGGAGCCGGCGGAGGGGATCGAACCCACAGCCTGCGGTTTACAAAACCGCTGCTCTGCCGTTGAGCTACGCCGGCGGCGACCCTGATTGTAGCCGCCAGCGCCCCGCGAAGGAACGCGATACTTCCAGCGTGCGTCGACGGTGGCGCTCAGCAGGCCCGACAGCGCTCGACCTGGAGCTCGACCTTGCGCTTCGTCCGCTGCAGGGCGTTGTCGACGGACTTGACATGCCGTCCGAGATCCTCGGCGATCTGCTGATAGGTGCGGCCCTCGACGTAGCGCCGGAGCACCTCCGTCTCGAACGGCGACAGCATGCTCGTGAAGCCGTCGCGGATACTGCGCGACTCCCACGCGGCGACGACGATGTCGGCGGGATCGCACTCCCGGGCAGCGAGTATGTCCGACAGCAGCCGCTCGCCCTCGTCCTCGGCCTGCTGAGTGCGGCTGAGGGAGACGTACCCGTTGAGGGGAGCGTGTTTCCTGCGTGTCGCGGCCTTGATCGCGGAAATGAGCTGGCGAGTGACGCACAACTCGGCGAAGGAGCGGAACGACGTCTGACGGCCACAGTCGAAATCGCGGATCGCCTTGAACAGGCCGATCATGCCCTCCTGCACGACATCGTCACGCTCGCCGCCGGCGATGAAGTAGGAGCGCGCTTTGCCACGGACGAAGGACCCATAGCGCGCGAATATCTGCGCGCATGCGCGTTGGTCGCCGGACTGGGCTGCTCGGATCAGCTCGAATTCCCCGTCGTGCCCCCGGCAGGGTCGACGACGTGCGGTCTCCCCTCCGACCGACACTTTACGTCCTCCCGTGAGAACCCTCTGCGATCGAGGGAAAGGACCGGCGCGGACAGGCCTCCGCACTCTCCCCGTACCCCGACGATACCACCGCGCCAGGTCGTGTCAATGCGACCCCGCGAACGTGAACAATCCTGAAAGGGCACTGTGTGACCCGGCTCACACGCCGTCGCTCATCGGCCCGAGCGAGCCCAGCGAAAGAGCGCAGCCCGTACCTCGGGATCCACTCGCTCCTCGACGGGGCCCCGGATCCCTCCGGAACGTGAGTGTGAGACGCGCACTGCGTTCTCGCGCGACTCGCGGACGAACTCCGCCGCCGACATCCGGGTCGTGCTTCCGCTCATGACCGCCCATTGCGTCTGCGCGTCGGACGTGACGACGACGGCCCCTTCTCCGCGCTCGCGAGCCCGCCTTGCGAGCGACTCGATCACTGTGTCGGCGTCCGCACCGCCTCTTGAGAAGACGACTGCGACACCCGCGACGTGGTGTACTCCCTCGTCGGGCGCGGAACGACCGGCTCCGTCGAAGACGACCGTCGCACGGAACGCACCGGCGGCGAAGGCCGCCACGTCCTCGACAAGACGAGCGCGCGCGGTGTCGAGATCGCGCTCGGCCAGGTCGCGATAGGAGGCGTCCGCGTGGATGACGTTGTACCCGTCGACGATGAGCCGACGAAGCATCTCAGCCCCGGGTCCGCCCGCGGCGCACCCATTCGAACGCGAGAGCCGTGGTGGCCTGAGCGACGTTGAGCGACGAGACGCGGCCTGCGAGCGGCAACCCGACGAGGAAGTCGCATGTCTCGGAAGTGAGCCGCGCGAGCCCGCTCCCCTCTGAACCCATCACGAGAACGATCCGTCCCTCTAGCGGTGCATCCCACACGGCGATCTCGGCGATCTCCGATGCCCCCGCGACCCAGTAGCCGGCGCCCTTACACGTGCGCAACGCCGAAGCGAGATTCGAGACACGCACGATCGGGAGGTACTCCTGCGCCCCGGCTGCGGCCTTGTAGGCGGCGGCGTTCATCGGAGCCGCTCTCCTCTCGGTGACGATGACCGCGTCCGCGCCGGCGCACTCGGCTGACCGGATCACGGCGCCGAGATTGCCCGGATCGGTCACGTGGTCCAGCGCGACGATGAGGCTCAGAGAAGCGCCCGACGTCGACGCGAGCACCCCGTCGAGGCTCGCATACTCGAAAGGCGCGACCTCGGCGATGACACCCTGATGCGCACCTCGCTCGCTTCCGGCATCGAGGATGCGGCGCGCGACGACGACCACGGGTACGCCCGCCTCGGCGGATCGTGTCCGCACCTCGTCGAGCCCGGGATCCGGACGCACGCCCTCGGCGATGAGAACCCGCTCGATCCGGCGGCCGGCTCGCAGCGCCTCGAGCACCGCGTTGCGGCCCTCGACGATCTCGCGCACCGCTATGCTTCCGACCGGTAAGTGACGCGGGCGCCCTGGGCCGTGTCCTCGACAACGAAACCGAGCCCGGCGAGACCGTCACGCACCGCGTCCGAGAGCGCCCAGTTCTTCTCCGTACGGGCGGCGGCACGGGTCGCGAGCAGCGCGTCCACGGCCTTCGCTGGATCGTCACCTGCGTAGCCTGCGACGTTGCGTGCCAGATCGACGACCTCTACCGGGAACTCGGACTCAGCGTCAACGCCGGCGGCAAGAGTGACGCCGAGGACGCCGAGCAGGCCGGAGACCTCCTGTTCCGCCCGGCCGAGCACGACCCTGTCGTCGGCACAGACGCCAGCTGCTCCCGCGCCCGCGAGAAAACCGTTCGCCGCCTTAGCCAGTTCGAACAGGGCGCCTAGGGCGCCGGCCGTGTTGAAGTCATCGTCCATCTCAGCTTCGAACTTCGTGCGAGCTTCGGCCGTCGCGCGTTCCAGAGACTCGCGAGCGGCCTCCCCCGCGCCAGCGCCGTCGGCAGCGCGCGTGCGAGCCCAGTCCAGGTTGCGGACGAGATTCGCTATGCGGTCGTATGCCGCGCCGGCCTCGTCGAGGCGCGTCGTCGAAAAGTCGAGCGGGGATCGATAGTGGGTCTGCAGCATGAGCAGACGCACCACCGGCGCAGGATAGGACTCGAGCACATCCTTCAACAGCATGAAGTTTCCGAGCGACTTGCTCATCTTCTCGGCGTTCACCTGCAACAATCCGCCGTGGAGCCAGTATCTGACGAACAGTGAGCCTGTGGCGGCCTCCGACTGGGCGATCTCGTTCTCGTGGTGCGGGAATATGAGGTCGCTGGCGCCCCCGTGGATGTCGAAAGGCAAGCCGAGTTCCTGCTCGGACATGACCGAGCATTCCAGATGCCAGCCAGGGCGTCCCTCTCCCCACGGGCTCGGCCAATGCGGCTCGCCCGGCTTGGCGGCCTTCCAGAGGGCGAAATCGAGAGGGTCGGCCTTGCGCTCGTCGATGTCGATACGCGCACCGGAGCGCAGGTCGTCGACGTCGCGGCCGGAAAGCTTCCCGTACCCCGGGAAACTCCGGACCGAGAAGTACACGTCCCCGTCGACGGCGTACGCGTGCCCGCGCGAGATGAGGCGCTCGACCATCCCGATCATCGCGGGGATGGTCTCGGTCGCCCGCGGCTGGGCGGTCGGCGCAAGGATGCCGAGTGCATCCATCGCCTCCAGGAACGAGAGAGTGTACTCGGAAGCGACCCGCGAAGCCGGTACGCCCTCGGCCATGGCCTGCTTGATGATCTTGTCATCGACGTCCGTGATGTTCTGGACGAAGCGGACATCGAAGCCGCGGTGGATGAGGTAGCGCCGGATGACATCGAAGGTGAGGAACGTCCGTGCGTTGCCTATGTGGATGTGGTTGTAGACGGTAGGCCCGCACACGTACATCGCGACCCTGCCGGACTCCCTCGGAACGAAGTCCTCCTTGGCCCGAGCCAGCGTGTTGTAGACGCGCAGGGTCACGTGTCAGCCTCCCGTGTCGCAGGTCTCTTCGTCCGCTTGACCGGTCTCGCCCGAGGGAAAGGTGGTCGTGTCCCGCTCCGACGCGGAGTCCTCGTCACGCGCAAGACGCGCCTCCAGGCGGTCCACACGCCGCTGCATGCACCGGAACATCTCGACGACGGGGTCGGGAAGGTCCTCGTGATGGAGGTCGATCGTCTCGAGACGCATGCCCTCGCGCACGACGACGCGCCCCGGGATACCGACGACGGTACAGTTCGGCGGGACGTCGTGGATGACGACGGCGCCGCCACCGATCTTGCTGCCTCGACCTACGGTGATGTTCCCGAGCACGGTCGATCCCACGCCGATCACCACGCGGTCCTCGATGGTAGGGTGACGCTTGCCCGTCTCCTTGCCTGTGCCTCCGAGAGTCACGCCCTGATAGATCGTCACGTCCTCGCCGATGATCGTCGTCTCACCGATCACCACGCCCATGCCGTGGTCGATGAAGCACCGCTTGCCTATCGTCGCCGCGGGGTGGATCTCTATCCCTGTGTGGTGCCGCACCCACTGCGAGATGACCCGCGCAAGCAGGACGAAGCCCGCCCCGTGAAGACGGTTCGTGCGGCGGTGCCAACGGATGGCTTTCAGCCCGGGGTAGTTGAGGAGCGCGGACAGGGTCGACGTGCAGGCGGGGTCCCGCTCCTTGACGGCGGCGATGTCGGCGCGCAGACGCGAGAGCATGCTCGAGACGACCTCCTCGTCGGACGCGTGCCTGCCGCTCACTATGGCAACCGGCGACCGCCCGTGTCAAACCCGCGCGGCGGTATCCGATCACACCGGTCGAGCCCTGCTACCTGCACGAACACATCACGAGACGGATCCGGTTCACACACGCCGAACGAGGACCACGGCGTGGGCCGCAGCCCCTTCGCCGCGCCCTTCGAAACCGAGACCCTCGGTCGTGGTCGCCTTCACGCCCACCCTCTCGACCGGCACACCCAGCGCTTCGGCGAGATTCGCTCGCATGGCTTCACGGAAGCCTGCGACCTTCGGCCGTTCGAGCACGAGTGTCGTATCGGCGTCGACCAGCTCGAAACCCCGCGCCTCGAGGAGGGAGGCGACCTCCCGCAGGAGCCCGAGACTCGAGGCGTCGGCGTAGCGCGGGTCGTCGTCGGGAAAGAGCCGCCCGATATCCCCTTCTCGCAGAGCGCCCACGATCGCGTCCATGAGCGCATGCGCGAGGACGTCCGCGTCGGAGTGACCGACGAGCCCCGCGTCGAAGGGGATGTCTACGCCTCCCAGGACGAGCCGCCTACCAGGCTCGAGACGATGGGCGTCGTAGCCGACACCGATGCGGAAGTCGCCGGTCACGCCTCGACCTCCCGAAACGCGATGATCGCCTCGACTAGGGCGAGGTCCTCTCCTGTGGTGACCTTGAGGTTGTCGCGCGGGCCTTCGAGCACGCGCACGACCCCGCCCGCCCGCTCGACCACCGACGCATCATCCGTCCCCTCGAAGACGTCCACTTCAGCGGCCGCCATCGCCTCTCGCAGGGCCACCGCACGGAAGACCTGCGGCGTCTGCACGACCCAGAGGCGCGAGCGATCCGGCGTGTCGACGATCACCCCGTCCAGCGCAACGACCTTCACCGTGTCGGACGCGGGATGACCGACGACCGCACCCACCGCCTCGGGATGATCGGCGAGCTCGTCGACGACCGACTGGATCAACCGCGAAGTGACGAGAGGGCGCGCACCGTCGTGGACGAGGATGGTCGCGACGTCCGGGCCGACCGCGGCGAGACCCGCCGCGACGGACATCCGCCGCGTCTCCCCACCGGAGACGAAGATCACTCCATCAGCCAGCGGTCCACATGCAAGGCGGTACTCGTCGACGCGATCGGGATGCGTGACCACCACGACCGCGTCGACGGCGTCGCATCCGACGAACACCTCGAGAGTGCGGGCGACCAGAGGCCGCCCCACGGCGAATGCGGTCTGCTTGCCGCCCTCGCGGCCGAACCTCGACCCCGAGCCCCCCGCGACGATGATCGCCGCGACGCTCATGATGGCCGCACCTTCGAGAAGACCATCCGCCCAGCGGACGTCTGAAGAACCGACGTCACCTCCGCGTCCACGTCCGAACCGACGTGGTCGTGCCCGCCGGCGACGACGACCATCGTCCCGTCAGGAAGGTAACCGACACCCTGGCCGGGCTCTTTGCCCTCCTTCGCGATGGTGACCCTCAGCACCTCTCCGGGAAGGTGACTCGGCTTGAGCGCCAACGCGAGTTCGTTGAGGTTGAGGACGGGAAGACCCTGCACGCGAGCGACCTTCGTCAGGTTGAAATCGACCGTGACGATCGCCCCGCCGCCGTCCTTCGCCAGCCGCAGAAGCTTCCCGTCGACGTCGGGAACGTCGGGATAGTCGGCGTCGAACACGTCGACCGACATGGTGCCGCTGCGAGCCGTCGCGAGCAGGTCGAGACCGCGACGGCCGCGTGCACGCCGCTCGTCGTCGGCGGAGTCCGCCAGCGTCTGCAGCTCGGCAAGGACGAAGCCGGGCACGCGCAAGCGACCCTCGAGGAAGCCGGTCCGGCGCAGTTCGGCGAACCGCCCGTCGATGACCGCGCTGGTGTCGAGGATCTTCGGGAGGGCCACGTCGGAGGAACCGGGCAAGTCCCCCCCCGCACCTGCGTTGAGCTTCCCCAGCGCGTGGTTCACCTCGATGCGCTTTATGAGCGCGACACGGACCCCCGCGTAGCAGAGCAACCCGTACAGCAGGACTATCGAGAGGAACGAGACCCACTGGGGCCGCAGCATGCGCAGCGGGTATGACAGCATGAGGGCGACGACGAGGCCCGTGACCAATCCGACAGCGGACAGCACGATGTCGGCCGTCGAGTACGTCTCTAGAGAGCGCTCGATGCGGTCGTAGAGGCTCGTGAGCTCCCTGCCGACGATGCCACCGATGAGGTAGCCGATAGAGCATCCCAGGATGATGAAGATGAAGATGACGAATGACTGCTGGAAGCCTATCTGGTCGGTCCAGTCGATGAGCTGCGAGACCCGGAACCCGCCGAGCGCCCCCGCGGTGAAGAGCACGAATCGCGTGAGCTGAACGATCATGGCGGTTGACGCGTCAGTCGGCGCTCAGCTTCGAGCGCGCTGCGAGCCGTCACCTCCCTAGTCTCCATATCCGTCCGGCCGAGTGCCGTCGGAACAGGAGAACAGCCTAGCACATCAGGGAGTCCCCACGGTCCCGCGGATAGAACAGGCTCAGATGGATGAATGGTCCTTCAGCCGCCGCAGTCCGTCGAAGATCGTCCGAGCCCGGCGGGCGCCGACACCGTCCACCTCGTCCAGCTGCTCCACGGTCGCGACCAGCAGCGCCGGGAGGGTCTCGAAGCGCTCGATGAGCCGGTTCACCACGGTCCCCGGCAGACCGGGCACGCGACGCAGTATCCGATACCCCTTCGGCTGCACGTGGCTCTCCGAGACCTCCGCGCTCGGAGGAAGCCCGAGCATGCCCGCGACGATCGCGGCATCGAGCAACTGCTCGGAGCCGAGGCCGCCCACCTGTGCCCTGAGCGCCGTGATCTTGCGCGGCCCGGCCTCCGGCGAATAGTCGCGCAGAAGGCTCAGGTAGTCCTCGTCGGTCGCGAGCATGAGCTCATCGGCCTGCAGCCGCACGAGACGCCCCTCCGTACCGAGCTCGGCGATGTAGCGCCCGACCTCCCGGGCGACCCGATGCAGCATCTCCGAGCGCTGGATGACCGTCGCCACGTCCGAGAGCGTGACGGCGTCCTCGAACTCGAGAGCGGCGAGATGCCCGGAGACCTCGTCGAGTCGGCTGCGGTACCTCTGGAGTGTCTGCAGCGCCTGGTTGGCCTTCGCGAGAACGACGTCGATCGCCTCGAGCGTGAGTTTCTCCCCGTGCTGATAGAGGCTGACGACATCTCGGCGCGCAGAGACGGAGATGACCAGCGCTCCCGTCTGCAGGCTGACCCTTTCCGCTGTGCGGTGGCGCATCCCCGTCTCCGACGTGGGGAGACGGTGATCGGGGACGAGGTGCACGTTCGCCTTGAGGATCCGCTCGCATTCGCCGTCGAGGACTATGGCGCCATCCATCTTCGCCAGTTCGAAGAGTCGCTGCGGCGTGAAGGTGATGTCGACGGCGAAACCCCCGTTGCACAGCTTCTCGACGCGGTCTTCCGCCCCGATGACGACGAGCGCGCCCGAGCGCGCGGAGAGGATGTAGTCGAGACCTTCCCGCAAAGCCGTTCCGGGTGCCACACGGTCGAGCGTCGCCCGCATGAGTTCGTAGGTCCTCGTGTCCACCGCTCCCCCTCTCGCCCAACCGACGGGATCCTCCGGCTCGATCACCGTTCGCCCGACCGCACACCGTCCTTGCGCCCATCCGACACCCGCGCGCTACGCGGCTCGAGCCCTGCCTGACGGATCGCCGACGCGATGTCGCCCGCCTCCCGCGTCTCGACACCCGTCCCTCCATCGCCCTCGGAGGGCGCGAGCACCGCCGCGGAGAATCCCATGCGTCCCGCTTCGCGCAGGCGCGACTCGCGATGCGGGACGCGACGCACGACACCGGTCAGACCGACTTCACCGAAGGCGACGAGTCCGACGGGCACCGGGACGTCGAGCCTCGCCGAGGTTATCGCTAGCGCGAGCGGCAGGTCGACGGCGGGCTCCGTGACACGAACGCCACCGGCGACCGCGACGTAGACATCGTGCTGTCCGAACACCATCCCCGCGCGACGCTCGAGGACGGCGAGCACCTGGAGCAGCCGCCCGGTATCCACTCCGGTAGCGAGCCGACGGGGCATCTGCAGATACGACGGCGTGACGAGCGCCTGGACCTCCACAAGGAGCGGCCGGGAGCCTTCGACCGCCGCCATCACGGCGGACCCGGGCGCATGTGCGCGCTCGGCGAGCAGGGTGCCCGACGGCTGACCGACGCCGACCAGGCCGTCCTCGCCCATCTCGAAGATGCCGATCTCGCTCGCTGAGCCGAAACGGTTCTTGGCAGCGCGCACGACGCGGAACGCATGGTCACGATCGCCTTCGAAGTACAGGACCGTGTCGACCATGTGCTCGAGCACACGGGGGCCGGCGATGGCGCCGTCCTTGGTCACATGACCCACGACGACGATGATGGTGTCTCGTTCCTTCGCCAAGCGGACGAGACGGGCGGTGCACGCTCGCACCTGCCCGACGCTACCGGCGACGCCGGCGAGCCCAGGGTCGGACGCCGTCTGGATCGAGTCGACGACGACCAGGTCGGGACGCCGATCCTCGACCACCGATACGACGGCCGTGACGTCGACCTCCGCGAGCAGTTCGACACCCTTCCCCGACACGCCGAGCCGATCGGCGCGGAGCTTGATCTGTCGCGGCGACTCCTCGCCGCAGACATAGATCACACGCCCACCGCGGCGTGCGAGGCTGTCGGCGGCCTGCAGCAGCAATGTCGACTTCCCGATACCGGGTTCGCCCCCGATCAGAACGACCGAGCCGCGGACCAGTCCTCCGCCTAGGACGCGGTCGAACTCGGCGATACCCGTCGCGACACGCTCGTCCTGTGCTGAGGAGACCTCGTCGATCGGTACCGGCTGCGCGTGCACACGGGCGGGATCGGAGATGGAGACGGTCTCGGACTCCTCGACGAACGACCCGAACTCGCCGCACTCGGGACAACGGCCGACCCAGCGGGCGGAACCGTATCCGCATTGCTGACAGTGGAACACAGAGTGCGGTTTCGCCATCTCAGCCTGCGGCGCCGCCGGCCGCCGACGGGCCACCGGAGGAGCGGCCGCCGGAGCGTCGAGGCATGGTGGCCTTGGGTTCGCGCGGCGCCGCGGGCGCGACGGGCACCGCCGCCTTGCCCTTCCCGCGCTCGAAGACGAGGGACCCGTCGCGGACCTCGAGAGAGACGACATCGCCGGCGCTCCATTGGCCGGCAAGGATCTGCTCGGAGAGTGGGTCCTCCACGAATCGCTGGATCGTGCGGCGAAGCGGCCTAGCGCCGAGCGCAGGGTCGAAGCCGTTCGCGGCGAGCAGCTTGCGCGCCTCCACCGATAACGTGATACCGATGCCCTGCAACGCGAGCTGTTCGCGCAGACGGGACACCATGAGGTCCACGATCGACCCGATCTCATCGGAGTCCAGGTCGTGGAAGACGATCACCTCGTCGACGCGGTTGAGGAACTCGGGACGGAAGGCCTTCTTGAGCTCTCCGGTCACGCGCTCCTTCAGGATCTCGTACGGGATAGCACCGCCGGACTGCGCCGGCCCGAAGCCGAGTGTCTTGCCCTTGGCGATATCGCGCGCCCCCAGGTTGCTCGTCATGATGAGGATCGTGTTCTTGAAGTCGATCCGGCGGCCCTGCGCGTCGGTGAGGCGGCCCTCCTCCAATATCTGGAGCAGGACGTTGAACACGTCCGGATGGGCCTTCTCGATCTCGTCGAAGAGCACCACCGAGTACGGCTTGCGACGCACGAGCTCCGTCAGCTGGCCGCCGTTCTCGAACCCGACGTAGCCCGGAGGGGAGCCGACCATGCGCGAGACGGTGTGTTTCTCCATGTACTCCGACATGTCGAGCTGGATCAGCGCGTCCTCCGTACCGAAGAGGAACGAAGCGAGCGCCTTGGACAACTCGGTCTTGCCGACGCCTGACGGCCCGAGGAAGATGAACGAACCCGCGGGACGGCGCGGATCCTTGAGCCCCGCCCGCGTGCGCCGGATGGCGCGTGAGACGGCGCAGACGGCCTCGTCCTGACCGACGATCCGCTCGTGGATGCTCGCCTCCATGCGCAGGAGCTTGGCGGTCTCCTCTTCGGTGAGGCTCGTCACCGGGATACCGGTCCACATCGAGACGATCTCAGCGATCTCGATCTCGGTGACCTCGACGAGTCGCCGGTTGTCCGGCTTCAGCCACGCGTCCTCGATGCGGCGCTTCTCGGCCAGCACCTGCTTCTCCTTGTCGCGCAGGCTCGCGGCCTTCTCGAACTCCTGCGCCTCGATCGCCGCTTCCTTCTCCTGTCGCACCCCCCTGAGCCGCTCCTCGACCTCCCGGACGTCGGGTGGAGCGGTCATGGTCTTGATGCGCATCTTCGAACCGGCCTCGTCTATGAGGTCGATCGCTTTGTCGGGCATGAACCGGTCGGAGATGTAGCGGCTCGCCAGGTTCGCGGCCGCCAGTATCGCACCGTCGGTGATCGAGACCCGGTGATGGGCCTCGTAGCGGTCGCGGAGACCGTGGAGTATCTCGATCGTCTCCTCGATTGAGGGCTCGCCGACCACGATCGGCTGGAACCGGCGCTCTAGCGCGGGGTCCTTCTCCACGTACTTACGATACTCGTCGAGCGTGGTCGCTCCGATGGTCTGCAGTTCTCCGCGCGCCAGCGCGGGCTTGATGATCGACGCCGCGTCGATGGCGCCCTCCGCCGCGCCCGCGCCGACGAGGGTGTGCATCTCGTCGACGAACAGGATCACGTCACCACGCTCGCGGATCTCCTTCATCACCTTCTTGAGGCGCTCCTCGAACTCGCCTCGATACTTGCTCCCCGCGACGAGCGCCGCTAGGTCGAGCGTGTAGAGCTGCTTGTCGCGGATGGTCTCGGGCACCTCATCTCGCGCTATCGACTGCGCGAGTCCTTCCACGACCGCAGTCTTGCCGACGCCGGGCTCGCCGATGAGCACCGGGTTGTTCTTGGTGCGCCTCGACAGGATCTGCATCACGCGCTCGACCTCGACCGCGCGGCCGATGACCGGGTCGAGCTTGCCCTCCTTCGCCTGGCGAGTGAGGTTGCGGCCGAACTCGTCGAGCAGCTGGCTCGACGAGCCGTGTCCGTGCTCCTCGCCACCCTCCGTCTGCTTCCCGTAGTAGCCGGAGAGCAGCTGGATGACCGCGGAGCGGACCTTCTCGAGGTCGGCGCCGAGGTTGAGCAGGACCTGGGCGGCTACGCCCTCGCCCTCGCGGATCAAGCCGAGAAGGACATGCTCGGTGCCGATGTAGTTGTGCCCGAGCTGAAGAGCCTCTCGAAGGCTGAGCTCGAGTACCTTCTTCGCCCGAGGTGTGAACGGTATGTGACCGGTCGGGACGTACGTGCCGCGCCCGATGAGCTCCTCCACCTGGGTGTGGACGTCCTCGAGAGAGATGTTGAGGCTCTCGAGCGCCCTCGCGGCGATGCCGTCCTGCTCGCGGATGAGCCCGAGGAGCAGGTGCTCCGTACCGATATAGTTCTGGTTGAGGATGCGCGCCTCTTCCTGGGCGTACACCACGACCCTGCGTGCCTTCTCCGTGAAACGCTCGAACATCGCTTATCTCCTATGGATGTGCGACCGACTCGGCCGGACTCGTCGTGATCCTGGCGGGATACCCGTCCTCCTAGTATACCCCGCTCGACGGGCGAACGACCTCGGAGTGGACGTCAGCAAGCGCGGTGCCATCGGATGTGAGCGTATCTGACTCATATCCTACCGCGGCGGACGCGGTGGGGATCAGGATTCCGGACGCATGTGCGGGAAGAGGAGCACGTCCCGGATCGAGGCGGAATCGGTCAGGAGCATGGCGAGACGATCGATCCCCACACCGAGACCCCCCGCCGGCGGCATCCCGTACTCCATCGCTCGAAGGTAGTCCTCGTCGTAGCCCATCGCCTCGTCGTCGCCAGCGCCCTTCGCGTTCGCCTGCTCGGCGAAGCGCTCCCTCTGGTCGACCGGGTCGACGAGCTCCGAGAACGCGTTCGCGATCTCGCGACCACAGATGATCAATTCGAAACGGTCGGTGACCAGAGGGTCGCCGGTCTTGCGCCGCGCCAGCGGCGATGTCGCCAGCGGGTAGTCGGTCACGAAGGTTGGCATGCGCAGACCGCATTCGACAAGCTTCTCGAACAGCTCCGTGAACAGCTTGCCCGCCTGCCATGACGGTTCGTGCGGAACACCCCGGCGGTCGCACAGCGCCCGCAGCCCAGCGTCGGGCAGGTGCACGTCGACACGCTCGCCGACGGCCTCGGAGACGAGTTCGGCCATCGTGCGACGTGGCCACGGCGGGGTGAGGTCGAGTGCCTCTCCCTGGTACGAGGTCACGAGCGTCCCGAGCGTCTCGCGAGCCGCGGCTTCTACAATCCCCTCGGTCAGAGACATCATGCCGTCTATGTTGGTGAAAGCCTGGTATGCCTCGAGCATCGTGAACTCGGGATTGTGGCGGACGGAGACGCCTTCGTTGCGGAACGATCGGTTGATCTCGAAGACACGCTCGAACCCCCCGACGAGCAACCGCTTCAGGTAGAGTTCGGGCGCGATGCGCAGGTATAGATCCATGCCGAGGGCGTTGTGGTGGGTGACGAACGGCCGCGCCGTGGCGCCTCCGGGGATCGGATGGAGCATCGGCGTCTCCACCTCGAGGAACCCCTCGGTCTCCATGTACCGCCGAACGGCCGCGATCATGCGGAAGCGCGACTCGAAGACCTGTTTGACCTCGGGATTCACCACAAGGTCGACATAGCGCTGCCGATACCTGGTCTCCGTGTCGCTCAGCCCGTGGAACTTCTCCGGCAGGGGACGCAGCGACTTCGCGAGCAGCGCGATCCCGGCAGGAGCGACCGACAGTTCTCCCCGTCTTGTACGGAGTACGGCGCCGGTCGCACCGACCCAATCGCCGAGGTCGAGACCGTCGACGACCGCGAGCGCTCCCTCGTCTAGAGTATCCGCGCGGCAGAACAGCTGCAGATCGCCGGTCGCGTCGCGCACCACGAGGAATACGAGCTTGCCCTGATCGCGCTTCGCGACGAGCCTTCCAGCCACAGAGACCGTCTCGTCCGCCTCCGTCCCCGCAGGCAGGTCAGCGAAGCGGGCATGGAGATCGGCGGAGCGTGCGGTCACATCCCAGCGATCCCGGTAAGGCTCGACGCCCGCCGTACGCATCGCGTCGACCTTCGCGCGCCGGACGGCGAACGGGTCGTCCAGCCCCCGTGCCCCGTCCCGATCGGCGTGGCTGCCTTCGCTCATCGGCTCAGTGGCTGATGGCGAGGATCTGGTAGCGCAGGATGCGGCCCGAGGGGACGGAGACCGCTACGGTATCGCCCTTGCGGGCTCCCATGACCGCCTGCCCGACCGGCGACTCGTTCGAGATGCGACTGTGGGCGGGGTCCGCCTCCGCGGAGCCTACGAGCTGATAGGAGTGGACCTCCCCGGTCTCCTCGTCCTGGATCTCGACGCGCGAGCCGAGGTTGACCTTGTCGCTCTTCTTTGGCGTATGGATGAGCGTGGCGTTCGCGAGTATCTGGTTGATCTCGATGATGCGACTCTCGACCCACGCCTGCTCGTTCTTGGCGTCGTCGTACTCCGAGTTCTCGGAGATGTCCCCGAACTCCTTGGCCTCCTTGATCCGCTCCCCCACCTCGTGGCGGCGGACCGTCTCCAAGTGGCGCAATTCTTCTTCGAGCCGAGCAAGACCCTCTGCGGTGAGGGCGACTTCCTTCTGCATCCGTACTCCCGACAGGTCGTGGCTGGCGGCACCGTCACCGCATCCGAAGCTCTAGAGCACCGAAAGGGGTGACGGTCCGTGAGAGTATACCGGATACGGGATGGCGGACAAGACCACGTCCGTAACCGGCGGGACGATGCCTCTAGGCCTCGTCCTCTTCATCGGCATCCTTGGCGGGCTTCGCCTTCGGCTTGACCGGCTCGGACCCCTCGTCCGCTTCGTCGTCCTTGCCGTCGACGCCTTCCCGGATGGCCTTCACGGTCTTCCCGAGCGACTTGCCGAGCTGCGGGAGCCGCTTCGGACCGAAGAGCAGCAGGATCGCGGCGGCGATCAGCAGGAGTTCGGGAGTCCCTAGTCCGAACAATGCAGCCATGACGCCTCCTTGCTTCGTGACCGGCCGCTCGGCCGGCCGTGACAGGCCGCTCGCGCAGCCGACGGCTAGGTTACCACCCCGTCTACGCAGACGCCACGCCTTCCCTGCGCGACAGGTAGTACAGGGTATGAAGCAACTCCTGCACCGGATCGGTGTTGTGCAGCGTCACATGTCCCGGCACGCGCACCATCACCGGCGTGTAGTTCAGGATGACGGACACCCCCGCATCGACGAGCCGATCCGCCACGACCTGCGCCGCATCCGGCGGAACGGCGATGACCCCGATGCGTATCCCCTGCTCGGCGACGAGCGACTCCAAGTCGTCGATGTGGCGGACGACGGTCCCCCCCAGGCGCAACCCGATCTTGCGGGAGTCGTTGTCGAATACGCCCGAGACGATGAAACCGTGGGTGCGCAGACCTTGGTAGTCCGCGATGGCGGATCCGAGATTGCCGGCGCCGACGAGCGCGAGACGATGCGTGTGGTCGGCGCCGAGGATCTTCTGGATCCTCCCGACGAGCGTCGTGATGTCGTATCCGACGCCGCGCTTGCCGAAGGAACCGAAGTGAGTGAGATCGCGCCTGATCTGGGCGGGGTTCACCGACGTGAGCTCCCCCAGCCGAGCAGACGAGACGGTCGCTTGACCATCCTGTCGCAGCGAGATGAGAACGTTGAGGTAGTGCGGCAACCTCTCGATGACACCCTCTGGTATCCGATTGACGACTACCGGGACCATGCTTCGCATCATCTCCACGCATCACTGAGGCCGACCGTGTCCCCGGTCTGCCCATCGAGTATGCCCGATATCGTAACTACTGTTACAAACTGGGGCAAGGTGGAGTGCCCCAACACCTGGCGGGACTCGAGTGGCTCAGAACGCGGCGCCCTCGAGACCATGTGCGCAGACGCACTCCCGATCGACAGGAAGAGCCGGGATCATCGCGAAGAGCAGATCGCGTACCTTCGCATTGTTCTCGTTGAACACGCGCACGACTTCGTCGTTCGTCACGGGCTCTGCCCCATCGGCTCCAGCGTCGTGATCGGTGATCAGCGAGATGTTGCAGTAGCATATCTCGAGCTCGCGGGCGAGGTAGCACTCAGGGTACTGGGTCATGTTGATGACCTCCCAGCCCTGGGCGGCGAACCAGCGCGACTCTGCGCGAGTGGAGAACCGCGGACCCTGGATCACGACTACCGTACCGGTGGGATGGACCGTGATGCCTAGCTCGCGAGCCTTGTCGACGGCGACGCCGCGCATCACCGGACAGTACGGGTCCGCGGACGAGACGTGTGTCGTCGTGGGACCGTCGTAGAACGTGTCCTTCCGGCCGCTCGTGCGGTCCACGAACTGGTCGCAGATGACGAACTCCCCGGGCTTCACGTGGGACTGGAGACTCCCGCACGCGTTCGGGCCGATGATCCTGCCGACACCCAGTTGCTTCATGGCCCAGACGTTCGCGCGGTAGTCGATCATGTGGGGCGGAAGCGTATGCTCCTTGCCGTGGCGCGGAAGGAAGGCGACCGAGCGTCCACCGATCTCGCCTACCGTGACCGGCGCCGAAGGCGCTCCGTACGGAGTATCGACCTTGTACTCCCTGGCGTCGGACAGCAGCGAGTAGAAGCCGCTGCCCCCGAATACCCCGATCTCAGCGGTGGGGTGCGTCATTTGCCGTCCTTTCGTCCTGCGCAGAATCCAGTTCACGCAGATTGTAGCGGAACCCGCTGGGTGCCGACGCGGGCCGCCCGACATCGCCCGGCGCATCTACGCGGATCTGACCAGGTGCTCGTCGTCCTCCTCGGGAACGTCGAGCGGCTCGTCCTCTAGCGCGCGCGGCACGTAGAGCGGGCGGCGGAACAGGTTCGCGACATCGGTCCAGCGCTCCTCGACCGCGGAGGCCCCGGCGGCGATCTCCAGGAATCCGGACGCCTTGGCGTCCAGGTTGTCGGCGTGGTGCAGAAGCAGAGCCTCGACCGTCGAGGGTCGCTTGGGCGCTCCCCACTCGAGCTCGCCGTGGTGCGACAGGACGACGTGCGACAGGCGTCCGGCCACGTCCGGTCGAAGCGTCGTCCCGAGACGCTCTGCCGCGGCGCGCACCCTGCGGTCTCCAAGGACCACGTGACCGATGAGCCTCCCCTCGTCCGTGTACTCGATGGACACGTCACAAGTGAGCTCGTCCACCTTCCCCACATCGTGCATCAGCGCGGCGGCGAGCAGCAGGTCGCCGTCGACTCCTTCGTAGACCGTGGCCAACCGCCGACACAGAGAGGCGACGCAGACCGTGTGCTCCAGCAGACCGCCGACGTATGCATGGTGCGCCGACCGGGAAGCCGGCCATCGTCCGAAACGGCTTGCGACGACCGGATCCGAGAAGACTCCGTCAAGAACATCCGCGAGCGCACGATCGCGTACGGAAGAACGCAACGTGGTGAAGCGTCGCGCGAGTTCGGCGCGGTCGCGTCGACCGGACGGCAGGAGGTCCGCAACGTCATAGGCGGCGACGGGCCTCAAGGATTCCACCGACACTCGGCGCACGCCGCGATACGAGGTCACCGTTCCCCGGACCCTGACTACCGTCCCGACGGGAACGGATCGGGCATCGCCGTCGGGGCGGAAGCAGACCGCGGGGATGTGACCGGTGCGGTCACCAAGATCCAGCGAAAGGTACGCCTCGCCGGAGCGGGTCGATCGGACCTCCTTCGCGCGTAGCGCGAACGTCGAGTCCACACCCTGTCCCTCGCGCAACCGCGCGACGTAGTCCTCCTTCATCGCCGACCTCCCACGTGACCTCGCCCGGATCGCATGACCCGCTTGCACGCACCATACGGCGCGGGTCTGACACGGGCGGGTCAGGACGCGGGCTTGAGTCGCGCGGTGTGGCCCGGCTCGATGCCGTATCTCTCGGAAGCGCTCCCCATGCGCACAGCCAGCGTGAGCCACCCGGATGAATCGACCAGGGCGACGGGCGCCCCTTCCGGTACGTCCGAGAAGGTGGTCGCCAACGGCGCGCGAACACTCAGGTGGCCGAAACCGAGTTCGAGGGTAGGAACGTCGAGTCCGGCGTCGGGCAACTCCCCGCCCGCGATACCGATCCGCACGGAGCCGAAACGGTCGATGTCGAGCACATCGGCCGCCACCTCACCGGACTCGATCCTCCAGGACGAGAAGGGTGCAGGCTCCAACTCCGCCGGGTCGAAGGCGGTCCCCACCTTGCGCGGCGGCACTCCGCTGGCAAGGAGCGCCGCCGCGGGCGAGAGGATGTCCCGTGCGTGGAACGTCGGAAGCGGCGCACGGTAGTCGAGGCACGAGGGATCGATCGCGTACGCCTCGGCCACTCCGCCGCTCGCCCATGTGGCCGGGAGCAGGACTCCGTTGTCGGGACCCACGAGCCGCGTCCCGGACTTCGTCACCAAGCAGACGTCGCGTCTTCCGCCCCCCACCCCGGGATCGACGACCGCGAGGTGTATCGCGTCAGGCAACTGCCAGACACCGGATGCGCACACGACAGCCCCTTTGCGGATGTCGAACGGGGGCACGAGATGCGAAAGGTCGACGACGCGCGCCTGAGGACATGCGCGGTGGATGACCGCATGGCACACCCCCACCCACGTGTCGTCGAGACCGAAGTCCGAGACGAAGCAGATGATCGCCTGCAATCCCGCTCACCCCTTCGCTCGCGGAGGAACCCGACTCCTTGCGGTACCATGGTCTCATCATACGACCGGAGGTTCCCCGTGTCGTCGTCGCGCAAACGCATACACAAGCACAGCGCTGCCCTGGCGCTGATGTGCATCATCGTCCTCACGACCGGCGGCTGCCGCGGACGTGACGCCGTCGCGTTCGTCGACCAGCGGAGCGTCTACACGACGCAACAGGTTCGCGAGATGGCGAGAAAGTGCGCGTTGGGTGACGTCGCCGGACGCCCGGTGTCCGAGGCATCCGAACTCCGTCACGAGCGTCTCTCGGAACTGCGAGAGAAGGGTGCCGACTGGGCACGGGCAGCTGACGTTCTCACTGTCGGGTTTCCAGCCGACACCCGCTCGGTCCCGGTGCGGGTCGAAGCCGCCTCGGTCGACGGCGTCGAAGCGTGGGTCGTCGTCGAAGCGTGGGGGCCGCGAGGCGGCGCCCTCGATTCGAGACGCGTATGGGTCTTCGACCGCTCGGACGGCCGAGTGCTGACGGTGGCCACGTTCCGCTGATCCGGTCACGCGACGAGTCCATCAGGCCACAAGGCCGCCCTGTAGTCGGCGAGCGCCTCCATCGACAGAGTCTCCCCATACGTCGACACCAACTCGCCGTAGATCCGTGGATCTTCCCAGCCGGCCGAGCGAAGGTCCGCGACCAGAGTGGCTGCCACGAGGCGTCGCCGGAACCCGGCTGCCTCCCGCCGGTGAGTCGAGAAGGCTCGACGACGCACCACTCCCCAGAAGAAGGCTGTCGCGCGCCGGGAGCGGGCCTCGGCGGAACGCTCCGGCCAGCGCTCCGCTGCTTCACCGACCACGCGCTGCGCAAGGTCGATGAGAGACTCGGGCACCTGCGCATCGCGCGCCTCGGCGCGCAGCCGTGCGAACGGGATACCCTTCGTCCGATCGGACGTGCGATCCGATGTCGACACGACCGCCTCCTCTCGCTTCCACCCCGAGAGGGTATCTCGCAGCTACGACATCGGAGCCCGTGCCACTAGAGAGGGTAGACGACCTCGATGGCCGCTCGGCTCACTGCGACATCAGGGACCTCGTACGTCTCGCCCGCCTCCCAGGAAGGACACCTTGGCGTCCGTGACCGGCAGGAAGTCCTTGATCCGCACGTCGAGAGCGTCGGTCAGCCGGCTCCCCGACTCCGCGACATCGTGAAGCTCGCCCCCGGAGGAGCTACCCTACCGCAGTCCTGCGAGACGCTCCAACCACATCCTCAGAAGCCCGGATGCCGCGATCTCCGCCAACGCAGCCACGGTAGCAAGCGCTATCGGCACCGCGGCGTCGCCTAGGCTGTCAGCCCGCCCCTCGAACCGGGGTGCCAGGCAGACGAGCACCAGGTTCACCGTCACGAACGTCGCGACGACTGAGACCGCCACGAGCCCAGGGTATGCTGCGCCGAGAAACGGGAGACCCCATCTCACCAGCGCGAAGCCGCCCGGCACGACGGTCAGCCAGAGCCCGAGTTCGCGGCCTGTGGCTAAGGGGCCTTCGCGACCCGGCCTCCGCCAGAGTTGCCCGTTGACCATCGGAAGCACGACGACGGCGAGGCCCGAGCCCGCGAACAATCCGGTCAGGAGTCTCAGGTCGTTGCCGGTCGAGCGCCACCCGGCGTACGAGGAGATACCGTCCCAGGCCATGATCCCGACGAACACGACGACGACCGCGAGAACCAGCCGACGCGGTGCGCCCGAGGGACGAGAACCGCGCGCGAGAATCGCAAGCAACGCGAGGGAGAGAACGAACCCCATGTAGATGCCCGTGTCTCTCGCGCACACAGGGACCTGCACGCCGCCCGAGAAGAACGAGCGCGCGGGCAACTGGTGGCAGAGCCCGAAGCCGATGGACCGCAGGATCGAGCTCAGCACGACGCCCCCAAGACGTCAGCGGCAGACCCGGGCCAGCCGGGCCTGCCGCGTCTGTGACCGATGGTCGGGATGGCGGGATTCGAACCCACGACCTCTCGGTCCCGAACCGAGCGCTCTACCAAGCTGAGCCACATCCCGACGAGCCGCTATGATACACGGTCGCGCTGGCTGGGCAAACCCCGCCGTCGGCGCATCGCAGCGCCGCCATGCACACTTCGCGAACGTGGCGAGGCCCGGCCGTCTCGCGGCCGGGCCTCGCGTGCAGATCCGTTGGCGAGTCTCGCGCTAGCGCAGGAGTCTCACGTGGCAGTAAGAGCATGCCGTCGGCGCGTGACACTTGAAGCACGGGTCGGCGCCGTTCTGCTTCACGATGACCTGGTGCCGCCTGAGCCATGTCACCGTCTGGACGGAGCCGACGTGGTGACACTTGTCACAGAAGAACTGGATGTGACAGTTGGTGCAGGTCCGCTTCGCGAGTCGACGCGCCTCGAACTGCGCCTTGTGCGTGTCCTTGAAGTCCGCGGCGTGCGGCATCTCGAGCTTGTGGCATGCCATGCAGAACCGCGACTTCGGTCCTCCGTCGCCATGGCAGTACGTGCAGGACTCGGCGGACTGCTCGAACGACTTCGGATGCTTCGCCGCCACGTTCACGTTGGTCCGCCTCGTCCAGTCACGCGCACGGTGCGAGGTCGGGAGCGCCTTGAGCCTCGTATGGCACGTGACGCAGAAGTTCTTGTCCTTGTGACACTTCTCGAAGCACCCGGCCGCGGAATCGGACGCAACGGTCTTCGGGTGGACCCGCAGCCACGGGACCCGGTTCGAAGCACCCTTGTGGTGGCAGTTGCTGCACAGTTCGCGGAAGCGATGGCAGTTCGCGCACACCCTGGGGGCCTTGCGGCCGGTGCCGGCGTGGAAGCTCTTGAACGACGCCGGGTGCGGCATCTCGATCTTGTGGCACGCCATGCAGAACCGCGACTTGGCGCCGCCGGTCCCGTGACAGATCTCGCAAGCCGTTATCTCCTTCTTGGCACCCTCGGCGTGAGCGGCACGCGCATCGAGCTTCGCGCGATGCAACCAATCCTTCGCCTTGTGCGAGGTCGGGAACGGCTTCGTCTTCGTGTGGCAGTCGGAGCAGAACTTGGCCGCATGGCAGGCGCCCAGGCACGGCGCGACGCCGTCGGAGGCGACCGTCTTGGCGTGCTGACGCGCCCACGGCACCGTCTCGGCGAAGCCCTTGTGGTGACACTTCGAGCAGAAGAACGTCTTCGACACCTTGTGGCAGTAGTCGCACTTCTTGAACTGCGTCTTCACCGTCTCGGGGTGCGTCTTGGTCTTGAACTCCTCGGGGTGCGGCATCTCCATGCCGTGGCAGTCCATGCAGAACTTCTTCTCGACATGGCACATGCGACAGTACTTCGGCTCTTCCTTCTTCAGCTCGGCATGGCCCTTGGGGAAGAAGCCCGGCTCGAGGTGGTTCTCAGGCTTGAGCTCGAAGTCCCTTGTGTGGCAGACGGAGCATGCGCCCGGAGCCTTCGAGCCCTCCTCGAGGCCGTGGCACCGGAAGCAGCCTTCCATCTTCATGAAGTCCTCGTGCTTGTGGTTGCCCTTGAGGACGAGGGTGAAGTCCTCCTTGTGCGCGATGCGGTTGTGGCACTTCGCGCAGGCGACGCCCTTCTTCTTGTGGATCTCGTGATTGATGATGATCCCCGGGCTCGGCGTGACCTCACGGTTGCTCGAATGGCACTGCGTGCACCGCTCGGACTCCATCTCCTGGGAGACTTCCGATTCGGCGTTCAGTGGCAACTCGAACTTGTTCGCGATCGTCAGGTACGCCTCGCCCAGTGCCTCCGCCTTGTGCAGCACGAAGATGATGGGATTGGCGTTCACGGGCATGTGACATGCCATGCAGGATATCACTGAGTGAGACGAGTGTTCGTAGGCGATGATCGTGTCGTCCTGGACCTTGTGGCAAGCGTTCGCGCAGAACCACCGCGTCGATGTGATGCCCAGGGCTACGACGATGAATGCCGCCAGCAGGAGCACGATGACGCCGGTCCAGATGATGTATCTCGGTCTGCGTACCGGGTCCTTGAACCCGGCAAGCGAGATCCTCGCCATACGTGTCTCCCCTCTACCGCATGGTCCCCGCCCATGCGAACTGACGCGCATCCGGCGGCGCATCACACTTACGATATCGGATGCCCCTAGGTGCCGCAACCGATTCGGACACTCTCGTGAAACGAATCGCGAGCGTCCCCTATCTGCCGGATTCGGCGCCGGAGCTCCGCATCCCTCCCGACGCCGACAAGGACCGTGCAGACGCCACTCCGACCGCGGCGACCCCCATCAACGCGGAGCTGAACCAGAACGGAGCGGAAGGCGAGACGAGGTCCCAGAGCAATCCCCCGAAAGCGCTGGCGGGGAGCGCCACGAGACCGAGGACGAACGTGTATCCGCCTATGGCGGTGGCGCGCCTGTCCTCGCCCACAAGGTCGACGACGAACGCGCGCGTGAGCCCCTCCGTCATCCCGTATGGAACGCCGTATGCCGCGAAGAGGACCCAGGGCGACCAGGACGGGCCACCGGCCGCGAACCCGGCGTACACGAGCGCGTACAGGGCGAATCCCGCCGCGACGACCTTCCTGCGCCCGACACGGTCGCTGCGCATGCCGGCCGGAACGGCGACGAGGGCACCGACGACGTTGAACAGGGCGTACATGAGGGCGACGAGCGCCTCCGGCGCGCCAAGGTCGCGCGCCCTGAGCACGAGGAACGCGTCGCTCGTGTTGCCGAGCGCGAACACGGCGCTCATCGTTGTGAAGACGATGAACGGCCTCCCCAGCCCTCTCAGACTCGGCGGGACCGCACGGCCGGCACCCGCGGAGGACTGCGATGCGGGCACTTCACGCACGAGGCGCGACAGCAACACGACCGCGAGGACGCCGGGAACGGCGGAGATCAGGAAGACCGTGCGATAGGCGTTCGCCGCGCGAGAGAGAACCAGGAACGCGACGAGCGGCCCTATCGCCGCCCCGACGGTGTCGAGTGCTCGGTGCACGCCGAAGTTCAACCCGCGATCGGCCTCCGTCGACGAATCCGCGATGAGAGCGTCACGCGGCGCCGTGCGGATCCCTTTGCCGAACCGGTCGACGAAGCGCAGCGCGAGCACGGCGGGCCAACTCGGGGCGAACGCTAGGAGCGGCTTGGCGAGGTCGGACAGCGAGTATCCGGCGAGGACCAGAGGCCGCCGCTTACCGAGCCGGTCCGAGAGCCACCCCGAACCCACGCGCGTGAGGGAGGCGGTCGCCTCGGCCACGGACTCGATAAGGCCTACGACGGCCACCGGCGCGCCGAGCGCGGTACTCAGGAAGAACGGGAGGATGGGGTAGACCATCTCGGACGACGCGTCGGTGAGAAGACTGACGATGCCGAGCGCCGCGACGTTTCGCGGCACGCGGCCGCGACGGTGGCTCATCCCAGCGAGGGGAGCTCGAGCACGAGCGAGACCTCCACGGGCGCGCCGAGCGGCAGGACGGCGACCCCGACGGCCTCTCTCGCATGGACGCCACGCTCTCCGAAAGCGATGGCGAGCACGGCGCTGGCACCGTCCACCACCGCCGGCTGGCGAGTGAATCCCGCCGACGACGCGACGTATCCGACCATCTTCACGACTCCGGAGACCTCATCGAGGTCGCACACGGTAGACGCCGCGGCCAGCGCGTTTAGCACGGCCTGCGCTGCGCAAGCAGCCGCATCCTCGGGTGTCACCTCGGCGCCGACGGTCCCTTCGCGCATGAGTGCGCCGTCACGCATCGGGATCTGACCGGCGGTGAAGACGAGGCCACCCGCGCGACGCGCGGGGACGTATGCGCCGAGCGCGGACGGCGCCGACGGGAGCACATGTCCCGCTGCGGCGAGCCTATCGGCGACAGAGCCCATGCCCGTCAGTTGGAGCCGAGCGAGTCCGCGAGCTGGTTGAGTTCACCGATCGCCGCCGAGACCTGCCGCGAGGTCTCGGCGGACTGCTTCGAGACCTGCGCGACCTCCTTCATCGAGACGACGACCTGGTCCGACGCGGTCCTCTGCTGCTGGGTCGCGATCGAGATCTGTTTCGCCGCATCGGTGGTCTCCTCGACCTGAGAGACGATCTTCTCGAGAGACGCGGCCGTGTGGTACGCGAGCTCCTTGCCCTCGTCGACCTTCTTCGCCGCGCGCTCCGTGGACATGACGAGCGCCGACGTAGACGCCTGGATCTCGCGGACCACTCTCCCGATCTCCTGCGTCGACTCCGTGACCGAGTCCGCGAGTTTGCGGATCTCCTCGGCGACCACGGAGAAGCCCTTGCCCGCCTCTCCGGCGCGAGCGGCTTCGATGGCCGCGTTCAACGCGAGTATCTTCGTCTGCTCGGCGATCTCGTCGATTATCGTCAGAACACGACCGATCTCCTGACTGCGCTCGCCGAGCGCGAGGATCCGGTCCGACGCCTGCATCGTCGTCTGACGGATCTCCTCGATCCCCGCAGCGGTGTCCGATACCGACGTCATGCCCTCCTCCGCGCTCGCCAGCGTGCGCTCGGCGACGCGCACGACCGCTTCGGAGTTGTCCGCGATCTGGCTCGAGGTCTGCGCCAGCTCCTCGAGGGTGGCGGACGTCTGCGTCACCGCGGCGGCCTGCTCCGCGGCGCCGGAGGCCTGCTGCTCCGTGGCGGCGAGAACCTGGGCGGTGAGCGCCCTGATGTGCGCGTTCACTCCACGGGCGCTCTCGAGCACCTCGGAGACCGACTTGAAGACGCGCAGGGTCTCCTCTGCTGAGGCCTGTGAGCCGCGGACCTGTCTCGCCGCCACACCGAACTGCTCGGACGCCCGGCGAAGCACGTCGCTCATGATGGCCTCGGTGGATTTCTGCGACGTGAAGAAACAGAGCACGCCGAGGCCAGCTCCGGCCGCGACACAAAGAAGAGCGAAGGCTATCCACGCAGGGGTGGACTTCGCGGTCACGAACAACCCGGCGAATGGCGGGAAGATCATGCCGAAGATGAGCCCGCCGACCAGCATCGTAAGGAACATCCGCCGCGCGCTCATGTCGAAGAACCCGCGCTTGTCGCTCACCCGCGACCCCCAGCCCGTCGTCGGCGCCCGCTGCGCGACCGCCTTCATCGCCGATTCTACCATCACCTGAGGAACGCGCGCGTCTCCGGTTGCACTATACCCCCTTGGGTATTATGATACGGCATGACAGCGCCGACGGAGGAGGACGAGTGGCGGAAGCACACATCGACACGGCCCGATGCGACCGCTCACCGGGCTGCCCCGCCAGAAGGCTCTGCCCGCGTGGTGCGATCGTCCCGCTTCCCGGCGGGAGATACCCCGGCGGGAACGGCTACACTATCGAGATGGCCCGATGCGCCGGATGCGGTGTGTGCGTCAGTGCCTGCCCGACGGGCGCCGTCTCGGCCACGATCTGAGAGGGACCAAGATGGGTGAACCGATCATCAAGGTGGACGTCTTCGACATGCCGTCGCAGGCCGGCTGCTCGCAGGGCGGTTGAGGACCCTCCTGGTCTCCGGAGGAGATCACCGCCATCGTCCGCGACGAGCTGGCCCAGCGATTCGGCGACTCGGCTGCCATCACATATCACGACGTGAGTGACGCGAGCGTCCGCTCGAGCGAGAGCGACGCCATAGCTCACATCCAAGCCGAGGGACTCCTCTACCCGGTGACGTTCATCGACGGACGGCCCGTGTACGACGGCGCCGTCTCATACCCCGCGATCCTGCGAGCGGTCCAGAACGCCCTGAGCGCGGCAAAGACCGGCTGAGCGGATGGGCCAGGGGGTAGTCTCCATCTCGCGTTGCGGCGTATACGAACCATCGGAGATCGCGAGTTCGCTGCGGGAGGTCCTCAGGCCGCTCGGAGGCATGAAAGCGTTCGTCAGTCCGGGGCAGAGGGTGTTCCTCAAGGTTAACCTGCTGAGCAAGGCGGTGCCCGACCGCGCCGTCACCACACACCCCGAGATCGTGCGGGCGCTGATCCGCGAGGTGCGCGCGGCCGGCGGAGAACCCGCGGTGGGAGACAGCCCGGGCGGACGTCCGACCGCCGCCAGCGCCGCCCGGCTCTTCGAGACGACGGGGATGACACGGGTCTGCGCGGAAGAGGACGTCCGTCTGGTCCTGCTCGACGACGACGTCGTCCGCGTTCCGGCACCGACCGGCTCGGTGCTCTACTCGGCGTTCGACCTGGGGCGCGAGGCTGTCGAAGCCGACGTCCTCATCAGTGTCGCCAAGCTCAAGACGCACGGCTTCATGATGTTCACCGGAGCTGTGAAGAACCTGTTCGGCTGCATCCCGGGTCTCGAGAAGGCCCGATTCCATCTCAAGGTGCCCGACCGCGACGATTTCGGATCGATGCTCGTCGACCTCATGCTCGCCTGCCGTCCCTCGCTGGCCGTGATGGACGCCGTCGTGGGCATGGAAGGCGAGGGACCCGCGGGCGGCTCGCCGCGCCACATCGGCGCACTGCTCGCGTCTGCCGACCTCGTGGCGATGGATGTGATCGCCTCCTCGATGGCAGGCTTCGACCCGCTCGAGGTCTACACGAACAAGGCCGCCGCTTCCCGGGGCATCGGGCCCCGCACGGCGGACGAGGTCACCGTGGTCGGCGAGGACTGGCGCGCGCTCGCGCCTGACTCGTTCGCGCGCCCGGCCCGCGACATCGCATCGCGCATGCCGCGCGGCCTCCCTGCCCGGATGAAGCAGGCGGTCACGGCCCGACCGCACCTGGCGCGACCAGCGGACTGCACGCGGTGCCGCGAGTGTGAGGCGAACTGCCCGGTGAGAGCGATCGAAGTCGATCGCGACCATGGGCCGCGCTTCGACCTCAAGACCTGCATCCGCTGCTACTGCTGCCAGGAGCTATGCCCGCCGCAGGCCATCGGCATCCGCGTCCCACTCCTCGCACGCCTGATGGACTCGGGACGCCGCTAGGAGTCATCGCGGGCGCGGGCCCACCCCAGGAAGAGCCCGACCAGACCTTCGTCGAGGAAGAGCTCCCACGCTTCTCCACCGTGGCGGGCCGGCAACCTGGCGTCGTACTCGGCGCGAAGGCGGGGGTCGCTCAGCACACGGTAGGCTTCGTTGATGCGCGCCATCCGTGCGTGACCTACGGTGCCGTCCGACACGTCGGGGTGGTGCTTGAGAGCGAGCACCCGGTACGCCTTCTCGACGACCTCGGGGTCGGCGTCGCGATCGACCTGCAGGGTCCGATAGTGATCCGCCGCCGCCATCAGTGCTTGTCGCAGACACGCTTCGGAACGAGACCGGGCTCGAGCTCGAGTTCCGTCGTGTTCGGACAACGCGGATTCGCGAGCAGGAAGGTCTCGTCGCAGATCCGGACCCGGACGACGGTCGGCGAGCCCGACACGCCTGGCAGGGGGACGGGGGCGACCACCGCGGCACTGCCGTACGATGCGGCCTGTCTCATGAACTCGCGCCAGATGATCGCCGGGAAGCTGCCTCCCGTGACCTTGATGCCGTGCACGTCGGTCATCGATACCTGCCCGTCGCGATGGCCGACCCAGACAGCGGTCGAGACGTCGCCCGCGTAGCCGACGAACCATGCGTCGCGGTACGACTGCGTCGTGCCCGTCTTGCCCGCCGCCCACTGAGGGATCCTCGCGGACGTCCCGGTCCCGTTCGTGACGACCTCATGCAGCATCAGCGATGCCCGCACCGCCACGTCCTGGGGGATGGCGCGCTTCCCGGTGAAGTCGGGGGCGTAGACCAGCCGGCCACGATCGTCGGTCACCTTCACGACCCCGGTAGGCACGAACCTGAGTCCGCCTGTGGCGATGGTCCCGTATGCCGCGGCCATCTCCAGCGGCGTGACTCCTGTCGAGAGACCGCCCAGCGCGATGGCGGGGTTCGGCTCGACCGGGCTGACGATGCCCATCGATCTCGCCACACGCACCACGGCCTTCGGGCCGACCTTCATGATCAAGCGAGCGTACACCGTGTTCACCGACCACATCGTCGCAGAGCGCAAGGTCAGTGACCCTGCCGTGCGGGCGTTCTCGTAGTTCTGCACCCGCCAGACCCCGTCGGTCACCTGCACGGAATACGGTGCCGCGGAGAAGACCTGGTCGGCCGAGACGCCGCGTTCGAGCGCGGCGACAAGGACGAACGGCTTGAATGCAGAACCGGGCTGTCGTCGGCCCTGTGAGGCAAGGTTGAACTGGTCCTTCTTGTAGTCGCGGCCGCCGACCATAGCGAGGACTCGACCGCTCCGATGATCGACGGCGGCGACCGAGACCTCCGGATCGCCGGGCTGATTCAAGGTGCCCCAAGCGGCGTGCTCGGCTATCTTCTGCAGGCGCAGCTCGAGAGAGGTGTGGACTCGAAGTCCCCCGTTGAACACCTTGTCGGCTCCGAGCCGGTCGATGAGGTCCTGCTTCACGTACTCGATGAAGTAGGGAGCGACCTCCGGCACTTCGCGCGGGGGCGCGAGACCCAGTGGCGACGCGGCCGCATCGCGCTGCTCGCCCTCCGAGATGTACCCAAGCTCGAACATCTTCTTGAGCACGACGTTGCGGCGCTTCACCGCGTTCTCGGGATGCGCTGTGGGCGAGTAGTACGCCGGCGACCGGATGACCGCGGCGAGCAAGGCCGCCTCTGGCAGGCTCAGATCGCTCGCGGCCCTCCCGAAGTAGCGGCGGGAGGCGCTTTCGACGCCATAGCTCCCGCCACCGAAGTAGACGACGTTGAGGTAGGTCTCGAGCACCTTGTCCTTGTCGGCCTTCGTCTCGAGCTGGAACGCGAGGAGGGCTTCCCTGACCTTCCGCGTGATGGTGCGGTCTCGACCGAGGAAGAGCACCTTCACCACCTGCTGGGTGATGGTGCTGCCGCCCTGAGAGTAGTCGCCCGTCTCGGTGTTCACCTTGAGGGCGCGGGCGATCGCCTCGGTGTCCACTCCGTGATGCATGTAGAACCGCTCGTCCTCTATCGCGACGACCGCGTCACGCATCACCTTCGAGACCCGGTCCAGAGAGACGAGCTTCCGGTCCTCCGCTCCATGCCACTCGGTGAGCACGGAACCATCCGCCGCGTACACGACCGATGTCCGAGCGGAGCGGAAGGCCGCGGGGTCCACCTCGAGGTCGGGCAGCGTTCGTGAGAGCAGGTAGAGGTAGATCCCCGAAGCGGAGAACAGGACGAACATGCCGACGAGCGCCCCGATGGCGAGATTGATGGTGAGCCTTATGCGCCGAGATTCCACGCATGCCTCCGGCCTGGACTGATGCCGCCGCGCACTCCCGAGCAAGCTTCGGGCCGGTTCGTCACCGGGTCGGCGCGACGCGGTACAATCTGTCCGATGGTAGCACGCCGGGACACGAGCGATAGCGTACACACCACGAGCGCGGACGTGTCCGCGGCCGCGGTCTCGGTCGTCCGCTGGTGGAGGCGATTGCTCGCGCGACCCACCCCCGTTCCGGCCACGGTGCCCAACCCTTCGCACGCGCTCAGAAGATCGGCGCTCCTGCGCTCGACGACCGTCTTCACGCAGTACGCGCTCGCGACGGCCGCCACGGTCGGGGACGCGCAGCGCGGGCGTCTTCGCGCGCTCGCCGCGACCGGCTGGATCGGCCTCGTGATCGGCGCGGCCGGCGCCGCGGTGATCGCCCGTTTCGAGGGAAGCAGCGCCGTGGAGGCCGCCACGGCGGCGGGATCGCTCCTCGCATGGGCCGCCATCCGCGTCCTCGTCGTCGCCGTGACGGCTCCCGACCGTCTCCGCCGCGAGTCCCGCCGGGTACGCGCAGTGTCCGAGGCGGCGCTCGTCCCCTGGCTGCTGGCGGTCTCGGCGTACACTTGGCCGGTGGCGTTCGCCGCATCCGCGTGGCTGACCTGGGCCGGACTCCTCGGCATCGGAGCGACTCCCCGCGAGGCCCGTGTCTCCGTCGCATGGGCCTTCGGCGGCCAGGCCGCGACGCTCCTGGCCGCGTGGGTGGCGCGCCCCCTCTTCCTGTACTGGATCTTCCTCCGCCTTCAGTGACGCGCTCAGACCGTCGCGAACTCCTCGGTGCGACTCGCTCCCGGACGCCACTCTGCGGCGGCGACGCCGGCTACCACCAGTAGGGCTCCGGCGATCTGGGTCGCACTCAGCCGGTCTCCGAGGAAGATCGCCGCCAACACTATGGTGAACAGCGGCTCGAAGGTCGAGACTATCGCCGCCTGTGGCGCCCCGAGTCCTTTGATGCCTTCGAGGTAGAGCACTACCGCGAAGAACGTGGGCACGACGACGATCGCGGCGAGCAGTCCCCACAGCGTCGGCGGCCACCCCGCGACCGACAGAGACGAACCCGTGAGGACCGAGACGAGACCCATCCCGGCGGCCGAGAGACCGAACGTGTAGGTCATGAGTACCATCCTGGGGTAATCTCCCAGCCATCGCGCGGAGAGAAGATTGAACATCGAGTAGCCGAGAGCCGCTCCGAGACCGAGGAGTATCCCTCGCGGATCGATCACCTGGCCAGCCTCGAAGACGCGCAGGACCAGGGAACACCCCGCGAAGGTCATCACGATCGCGAGTACGCGCGACGCGCCGAGGCCCTCGCCGAACACGACACGCGAGATGAGAGCGACAAGCGCCGGATACGTGTAGAGCAAGACCGCCACCACGGATGCGTCGACGTACTTCAGCGCGAAGAAGAAGCACAACGAGGCCGCTCCGTACCCCGTCAGTGAGAGCAGCGAGAACCTGCCGACATCGAGCGGACGCACGAAGAGCGCGCGATGACCGCGTGAAGCCTGGACGGCCGCCATCAGGAGCGCGGCGAACATGAAGCGCCACGTGAGGAGCTGCAGCGGCTGCGCGCCCAATGCGTACGCCTTGTTCGTGAGGATCGCCAGGGTCGCGAAGCAGGCCGCGGAGACGATGACGGCCACGAGCGAGACTCTGCGTTTCACCGTCACTCCCCTCTCCACTCGCCGAATGCCGCGACCGACTGGCGGGGTCGGGTGAGGGCGGCCGGACGCCGATTCATGGTACTATATCCCGGTTGTCCCACGACCGCCCCGCACGAGGCCGCGGTCGCGTGCCGGAAGAGAGGCCCCACCCGGATGATCCGCCGAATCGCCCTCGTGACGCCCCCTTACCACAGCGGCGTCGTTGAGACCGCCGGCACGTGGCCGAACGTCGCGTTCGTTTACATCGCGGGCGCTCTGCGCGCGGCCGGTCTCGATCCCGTCATCTACGACGCGATGGCCGCGAACGACGACCTGGAGACGATCGTCGCCAAGCTGGGTGACATGAAGCCCGACATGGTGCTCACCTCGGCGTACACGTCGAGCTACCCGAAGGCGGCCGCACTGCTGCGACGGGTCAAGGAGACCCTCCCGGGCACGGTCACCGGTATCGGCGGCGTGCACGCGCACTTCATGTACGACGAGGTACTGTCGAGGGACGGTGACGCCATCGACTTCGTCCTTCGCGGCGAGGGCGAGATCACCGCTCCCGATCTGGTGCGGTGCCTGAACGCAGGCGACGACCCCTCGAAGGTCGATGGGATCGCGTTCAACCGGGACGGTGGCGTCGTGGCGACGCCGGCGCGACCCTACATGCACGGTCTCGACGGCCTTCCGACCGCTTGGGACCTCCTCGACTGGGATCTGTACAACTACTACCCGATCCCGGGTTCAAGACTCGCCATCGTGTCGTCGTCCCGCGGCTGCGACCAGGCGTGCTCGTTCTGCAGTCAGCAGGCGTTCTGGCAGCGTACCTGGCGTGCGCGCAGCGCAGAGGACGTCGTCGACGAGCTCCAGATGCTCCGCGACCGATTCGGCGTCGGGGTCATGATGTTCTCCGACGAGACTCCCACACTCGACGCCGCCAGATGGTCGCGCATCCTCGACCTGCTCATCGAGCGCGATCTCGGGCTGCACCTCCTGATGGAGACCCGTGTCGACGACGTCATACGCGACGAGGCCATCATGCCCCGTTACCGTGCCGCCGGGATCCAGCACCTCTACGTGGGCGTCGAGCGCACCGACCAAGCGACGCTCGACCTGTTTAAGAAGAACACCGAGGTGCAGATGGGCAAGAAAGCCCTCGACCTCATCAACTCACACGACATCATCTCGGAGACGAGCCTCGTCCTGGGTCTTCCTAACGACACCGCCGAGTCGATCCGCGCCACATTCGACCTCGCCGTGCACTACAACCCGGACCTGGCGTTCTTCCTCACCATCGCGCCGTGGCCGTACGCGGACATCTACCAGGACCTCAAGCCGCACATCATCTCCTACGACTACGAGGACTACAACCTCGTCGCGCCGGTCGTGAAGCCGACGGCGATGACCGTCGACGAGCTCATGAAGGAGATCATCGACTGCTACCGCCGGTTCTACATGGGCAAGCTGAAGCAGGTCCCGAAGATGTCGAAGGTCAAGAGGGACTACTTCGTGGTGACGATGAAGCTGCTCATGGAGAACAGCTACTTGAAGCAGTTCATGGGCGGTCTCGGCACGATGCCCAAGGACGTCGACACCCTCATGAAGAAGTGGCTCTAGCTAGTAGATGCCGCTCTCAGCCGCTTCCTGCGGCGTGACGCCGAGCTGTCGCACCTTGATCTTGAAGTCGTGCGAGTTCGTCGACATCGCGACGGCGTCATCCATCGTTATCCGGCCGTCCTGATAGAGCGCGACCAGAGCCTTGTCGAAGGACTGCATCCCGTAGAACTCGCCTTCCTCGATGGCGTCCCGCAACTTGTAGGTCTGCTCCGAGTCGAGGATGTACTCGCGCACCGTGCCCGTCATCACCAGGACCTCTACCGCCGGGACGAGTCCTCCGTTGATCGCCGGCAGCAACCGCATCGACACGATGCCCTTGAGTGTCGATGCGAGCATGAGTCTCACCTGCTTCTGCTGGTAGGGCGGGAAGAAGTCGATTATCCGGTTGACGGTCTCCGTCGCGTCGATGGTATGCAGCGTCGAGAGGACGAGGTTGCCTATCTCGGCCGCTGTCAGAGCCGCGGAGACGGTCTCGTGGTCGCGCATCTCACCGATGAGCACGACGTCGGGGTCCTGACGGACGACGTGGCGTAGCGCGTCGGCGTAACTCTCGGTGTCGATGCCGATCTCGCGCTGGTTGATGATGCACCGGTCGTCCTCGTGGAGCACCTCGATAGGGTCTTCGATCGTGACGATGTGCCCATCCCGAGTGTGATTGATGTGATCGATCATCGCGGCGAGGGTCGTCGTCTTGCCCGAACCGGCGGTGCCGGTGACGAGCACGAGGCCACGCGGCTCGTCGGCGAGGCCGCGGATGACCGTGGGCAGACCGAGTTCCTCGATCGTGGAACGCTCCATGGAGACGCGCCGCATGCTGATGCCGACGCTGCCCCGCTGGCGAAAGACGTTCACGCGGAAACGGGCGGTGCCCGGTGCCGAGTACGCGAAGTCGAGCTCCCTATGGGACTCGAAGATCTGCCTCTGGCGACCATCCATCATCTCCAGCGCGAGCGCCTGGGTCGCCTCGGATGTGAGCGCGGGGAGTTCCCGCATGACCACGAGCTTCCCGTTGAGGCGCACCGCGGGCGGAGAACCTACCTTGATGTGAAGGTCGGAACTGCCGCGCTCGGCCATCATCTTCAGCAGGCCGTCGACCTGGGCCATCGGTGCCGCCCCCTTGGGATCGCGTACCGGTCTTCACCCTCCTACTATAGCGCAGCCACCCGCGCTATCCTCGGCTCCCGATCTCGGTCACTCTTCGCGCAGACCCGGCATGCCGAGCCCCACCAGACCCGCCCCGAACACGATCGCCCCCACCGCGGCGACGGCGACCGGGATGCCGACCCGCTGCGCGAGCGCCCCCGCGCCCACGAACCCCACGACCGTGAAGACACGGCTGATCGCCGTCCGAGCGGAGAGCACCCGGCCGAGCAGGGCCGTTTTCGCCGCCCTCTGGACGAGGGTGATGAGCGGCACGTGGTACCACATGTTCGCTATCCCCGCGAGGAACAGCAGTGCCATGGCCACCTCGAGACGCGGCGCCATCGCGATCGAACCGAAGAGCAGCCCGAACGCGATCATGCCCTGGATGAACTTCCGGCCCACCCGGGCCGACCCGCTGCGTCCGACAGCGATGCTGCCCAGGAGCACCCCTCCCGTCGCGGCGATATCGAGCAACGCGAGACCCACCGCCCCGGCATCGAAGTGGCTCAACGCCAGTGCGTAGCAGAGGGTGACGGATGCCGCCACGCCGGCGGCCGCGACGCAGTAGAGGGCCATCGCCTCGCGCAGAGCGGGGACGTCTCGGATGTGGCGCAGTCCCTCTCCGACGTCAGCCCATACCCCGCCTACGTGCTCCGCGGTCGAACGACTCCGGCGCGGGAGCCGGATCGAGGCGACGAACACCGCCGAGACCAGGTAGGTCACGGCATCTAAGGCGAAAGCGCGGACATACCCGACCCCGGCGACCAATCCGCCCGCCAAGAGAAGGCCCACGATCTCCGCTGCGGCGCTGGTGGTCCCGTCGAGGGAGTTGGCCGCCATGAGTTCCTCGGAGGGCACGAGTTCGGGTATCGACGCGAGCTTCGCCGGCTCGAAGAAGAGCGAGACCGTCGAGACGGCGAAAGCGACGACGTAGGCCGCAGCGACGTTGAGGCGCGCCGCGAACGGGATGACGAGAACGAGGCCCGCGCGAAGCAGGTCGGAGCCGACCATCGTCCGTCGGCGGTCCCAGCGATCGACGTACGCTCCGGCCACGAGGCCGAAGAGCGCGGCGGGTAAGGTCGTCACCGCCAGCATCACGCCCATCTGGAGCATGGAGCCCGTGAGGCGATATACCATGACGGCCATGGCGATCTGGTCGACCTTGTCGCCGAAGACCGAGACCGTCTGCCCGATCCAAAGACGCCGATAGCCTGGATGGCGCAACGGCGCCAGGAGAGACTCCCCCATCATCACGACGCCCCCAGAAGGGCGCGCGGCGCTCAGGGCCGCGCGGCGCCCGCGTAATCGCCGCGGTCCATCGGGGAGATGCGAACGACGTCCCCGCTGTGCGGCGCGTGGATGTACTGACCGTTCCCAACGTAGATGCCCACGTGATGGATCCGGCTTCCGCCGAAGAAGACCAGGTCTCCTGGGGCAAGATCATCGCGTCCGACGCGCTCTCCGCAGCCGATCTGAGCCCGCGAGCTATGAGGCAGCGAGACGCCGACCTGTGCGTACACGAACATGGTGAACCCGCTGCAGTCGAACGAGCCGGGACCGGATGCTCCCCAGGAGTACGGACGTCCGAGATAGCGCTTGGCTACGTCCACGATGCCCGCTCGCGGTTCGCGGACCGGACTCCCCCAGTCCCAGCCGCCGCTCTCGCCTCTGGAGGAGATCGTCGAGGAAGCGTGACGCCGTGCCGCTGCGCGAGCCTCTTCGGCACGCTCGAGAGCGGCCACCTCGGCCTCGAGTCCGTGAAGGAGCCGGGTGCGCTGCGCAAGGCTGCTTCGGATCGCCTTCTTCCGCCGAGCCATGTAGCTCAACTCGGCCCGCGCTTTGGACGTCGCCCGGACGACATCGCTCTTCGCCGCGCTCGCCTCGGCGCGAGCGGTCTCGAGTCGCCGTACGGCGCCCGCGTCGGTGTCGCTCATGTCGGTGAGAACGTCCCACGTGGTCGCGAAGTCCTCGAAGCTCTTCGCCCCGAACAGCACCTCGACGAATCCGAGAGGGCCGGTGCGATACATCTTCCCGACCCGCGTGTTCAGGTGACCCTGGAGAGTGTCCATCCGCGCGCGGATACGGCCGAGACGCTTCGTAGCGGTCCGAGTCCGTGCGTCGAGACGCACGTAACGCTCGCGGGCAGCATCGTAGTCCTCGACCGCGTTCTCGAGGCGCACATCGAGTGCGTCGACCTGAGCCTTGACGCGGCGAGCCTGCTCCCGTCGAGAAGATGACGGAAGCGCGCACGCCACGGCGGGCATGTATGTGGGGAATGCGAGCGATGCGGCCAAGACGAGGGCCGCTATCCTCGTACGCGGGGTCGTCAGGGTCGTTTCCTCCCTCTGGCGATCTCGTCGAAGGGCGCTGTGCAACCCGGTTATGGTAGCACGGAGCCCGAGGCCTCGGCCAGCCACGCGCACACGCCGTCCAACAGCCCGACCGCGATACGCTGCAGCGCGCGTTCGTCATCGTCGGCCGTCCCGTCCACATCGACGGCGATCCGCAGCGGAGCACCCTTCGCGGCGGCAAGGGCGGTGACCACCCTCGCCGCGAGGCCTGGGCCGACCTCAGAACGGGCACTTGCGAGGGGGATGGGAGCAGCCACGCCGACTCGCGACATGCCCGATGCGATGTGGACCACGAGGTCCGCTTCGACGGCTTCGCCCGGTAGCGCGACACCCACTCTAGCGGCCTCGCAAGCGGCGGTAGCCACGCTGACGAAACGCCGCGCGACGTCACCCCCGACGTCGTCCTCGGCCAAGACGACGATGCGCAGGGTCGCAAGCACCTCGGCCGCGCGCGCTGGCGCCACCATGAGTGCGACAGGCGCGGTCGGGTCCTTGTCGGCCCAGACGTGACGCAGACCCGAGAGGGCGTGGACGGTCTCCATTCCCGCGATCCCGTCCGGCGGCAACCCGACGTTTTGCTGGAACTCTCTCACCGCGCGCTCGGCGAACGTGCCGAAGATGCCGTCCGGGACTCCCGACGCGAAACCGAGGGCGTTCAGCGCGCCTTGCAGAACACGGACATCGCGACCGTGGAAGTGCGGGACCTTCAGGTACAGCAGCCGATCGCCGAGCATGAACGTCTCGTCGACGAGTGCTGACCACGTGTCGTGACCTATGAGACCGTCCTGCGCGAGTCCATGCCCTTCTTGGAAAGCCCGCACAGCACGCAGCGTCTCGCCCAGGAACACGCCGTCGACGCCAGTGGGACCAAGATCGTGCCCGAGAGAGAGCAGCCTTCGCTGGACGTCCTCGACGGCCGGCCCTCGATCCCCCTCTCGGATGATCGGGAAAGCGGCTGCGTGGGCCACGGTCGCGCTCACCTCGACGCGAGAACGACGCGGTTCTTGCCCGCCCGCTTCGCCTCGTACATCGCGCGGTCGACGGTCTCGATCAGACGCGCTTGAGTCACCGCGTCGTCGGGATAGACGGCGACGCCCACCGAGACCGTCTTGTGCACCGGCGGCAGCCCCTCACCTCCGACGAACGCGCAAGCCGCCACGCCCGCCCTGATCCGCTCGCCCACCGCACGGGCCCCTTCGGCGTCGGTCTCAGGCAAGACGACGACGAACTCCTCACCACCGTAGCGAGCGGCCACATCGATGTCGCGCAGGTTCTCCCGGATGATGGCACTCACAGCCTGCAGGACCCGGTCGCCCCGCGGATGGCCATATGTATCGTTGAACTCCTTGAATCCGTCGATGTCGAGCATGATCACACCCAGACGGTGACGGAACCGCTCCGCGCGCCCGATCTCCTCCTCTAGACGCTGCATGAGGTACCCGTGGTTGTACATCTCCGTGAGCCCGTCGGTGACGGAGAGTCGCTCGAGTTCCTCGTGCAGCAGCGCGTTCTGCAACGCAAGCGCCGACTGGTTGCCGATGACCACGAACCTGTCGACCTCGGTCGCGTCCAGCTCGCGCGGCATATTGCCGGCAACCGCAAGTACGCCCACGATCGCGTCTCCCGAACGCAGCGGTAGCGCCGCATGCGATCGGATCTCCCCGGAGGCGCAGAACCATTCCGCGGACTCCGCCCCATCGGCAACGTCCTCCTCCTGCACGAACCCATCCCGGAAGGCCCGACCTAGGATCGTCTCCGAGACCGGCACGCCCGGCCGGAACAGATCCTCCGGCCGTCCTTGGCTCGCGCGCAGGCGCAGCGTCCACTCGGACTGATCGAACAGGTAGACGCAGGCAATCTCCGCTCCGAGGATGCCGTTGGCCCCGTCGACGATGAGACTCGTCACGTCGTCGACGGACGAGTAGCTCGTGAGCGCCTTGAAGAACTCGTGGTTGAAGAAGATCTCGGCCAGCCTGCCCTCGAGCTCCCGATTCGCCGTCTCCAGGGCCTCCTTGCCGGTCTGGAGACGGCGCTCATGGCTGCGGATCTTGTCGTATGCGACCTGGAGCTCGACGAAGAGCTTCTCCTGCTCCTCGCCGCGCTTCTTCGCGATCAGGAGGTCCCACACGAGTTCGGAGCCGCGAGCGCCGATGACCTCGACGGTTTCCGGCTTCTGCGAGAGGAGATGCTCCCGCAGCACGGGATCCTCGGCCATATCGATGATGACGTCGAGGCCCGGCAACTGGTACAGCTCGCTCACGTCCGTCGTCGTGAAGACGCCGACCTCATCGGCGAGGCGTAGCGCCGGAGCGGAGCGAGCCGCGGCGAGACCGACGACGACGAGGCTCTCGACCTCGTTCAGGAGGCGCAGCATCGACGCCGCGCGAAGCCCCCCGCCGGCGATGGCCACGCGCAGCGGAGACTGGCGCTGTCCGTCTCCGCGACCCGCTCCCCGTTCGTCACGCGCGTCCCGCTCCACCTCGACTCACAGCTCCCTGATGCCATGGAGGTAACTGCGGACGACGAGGACGCCGGTCCGCAGGTGCAATTCTACGGTACGCGCGTGACTCCCGCCCGTATCCTGCGCGACGACCGGCACTCTGAGGTCGGAGAGACGTTCCAGGACCTCCTCGAGATTCCGCTGCCCGATGGAGGCCAGCACGGAATCCCCCCCGCGGAACATCGCCGCGCCACCCGCGAGCTTCGCCTGCAGCCGCCGCCGCTTACCCCCGCGCTCCTCGATCCCTTCGACGAGCGCGGGCACCGCGAACGATGCGAAACGCGCGGGCTCACCCATCACGACTGTGTCCAGAGGACTCGGCAGCATGACATGCGCGAGCCCGCCTACCTCCGCCTTCGAGTCCCACAGAGCGACACCGACGCAGGAGCCTAGGGCCTCGGTCAGAAGCACCGCCGGCGCGTCGGCGACGGCAAGACGTCCGGCACCGACCTCGATGACGTGCTCGCCAGCGAGCGTCCGCGCGTGCGACATGGTCACCTCCGCGGTCTGCGGAGACGGGTCGTTCACGATCACACGACCCCCAGTCTGCCCAGCAGGACGTCGAGGCTGTCGGGGTCCGGCAGGAAGAGCAGCACCGCGTCCACGGAGACCTCAGCGTCGTGGAAACGAGTGCGCACGACGAGCGCGTCGCTCGCCTTCGTCCCGAGATCCAGCATCGCCACCTCGAGGATCGCACCAGCCATGTCGAGCGCGAAGGCGGGAGACGACGGCAGGAGGCTCAAGTCGGCCAATCGCGCGACCGCCGAGAGGTACGCGGAGACCACGATCGCGGCCGCGTGTCCGAACAGCGACTCCTCCTCGGGCCTGAACGACTTGTAAGTGCCGAGCGGACGACCGCGCAGCAGATCGAGCAAGGCGAGCGAAGCGGTCCGCGAGGCGACGAAGAGTATCGACCCCCCTATGTCCCCGAGCAGCCTGCAGTACACGCCCGCTACGAGCTGCTCGGGCCCGCCGAAGATGTGCGGGACCTCCCCGATGGGGAGCAGACCGATAGTCGGCACGTCGAGCGAGATGGGACGGTCCACGAGTTGCGAGAGCGCGGTCGCGGCATGACCCGCGCCGATCCCGCCGACTTCGCGCAGGGCGTCCATCTGCATCTCCGAAAGATGTTCCGGCCTCATGCGCCCTCCTCCATCGCGAACAGACCCCGGGGGTCGAGGATCATGGCGACCCTTCCGTCTCCCAACACGGTCGCGCCACCGAGGCCCTTGATCTGCTTGAACATCGCCGACAGCGGCTTGATGACCACCTCGCGACGGCCGAGAAGATGGCCGACGGCGAGTGCACGGACCTCTCCGGAGACCTCGAGGAGGACGATGTGGTTCCCCGTGAGCGGAGTAGCGGCACCCTCTTCGATACCCAGCACGGAATCGAGGCGGTGCAGCGGCACCACCTGCCTATCGCGCAACACGACGACCGGACTCCCGTCGACCGTCTTGACCTCGACCTCGTCGAGACTGAGCACCTCTCCTACCGATCCGAGAGGGATGGCGAAGACCCGATCGGAGATGGCGACGAGCAGCGACTGGATTATCGCGAGGGTGAGGGGCAAGGTCAGCACGAACTCGGTTCCTTGGCCCAAGCCCGTGCGGATGGCGAGGGAGCCGCCCAGATACTCGATCTTCCCCTTCACCACATCCATCCCCACGCCGCGTCCCGAGACCCGGGTGGCCTTCTCGGCCATGGAGAATCCGGGGATGCACGTCAGGAGGAGTACGTCCTTCTCCGAGTAGTTCTCCCGATGCGTGGGATCGACAAGGCCGATCTGGCACGCCTTCGCCCAGATGCGGTCGAGGTCGATGCCGCGCCCGTCGTCGGAGACGACGATCACGACCTGGTCCCGCTCGCGACTCGCCTCGAGACGCACCGTCCCCTTCGAGGGCTTCCCCGCGGCCTTGCGCTCCTCCGCCGTCTCGACGCCATGGTCGACACTGTTGCGCAGGAGATGGACGACAGGGTCGCCGATCTCGTCGAGCACGGTCCGATCGAGTTCGATCTCGAGCCCTTCCATCTCGAAGCGGATCTCCTTGCCGAGGTCGCGAGCGAGGTCGCGGACCATGCGAGGGAACCGGTTGAAGATATTGCTCACGGGGACCATGCGCGTCTGCATGACCTCGTGCTGCAACTCGGACGAGACGCTGTACAGGTCCTCGAGCGCCTCGTCGAGCTCGCGTGACTCGAAAGCGCGCGCCACGGACTCCATCCTGGACCGCAGAATCACGAGCTCGCCGACGAGGTTGACCATGGTGTCGAGGTGGCCGATGGATATCCGCACCGTCTGCGTCTCGGAGAGCTTGGGTATCGGGCGCCGGTCCTCACGCGAGCCGGTCTGGATCGCCGGGGCGGCCTGCGCCTCGGTGACAGCGATGTCCTCGACCTCGGAGATGGAGGCGAGCGAGCGGGAGATATCTTCGGGTGTGCCTCTGGTGCTCACGACCGCCTGGAAGCTGCGACCGAAGGCCTCGTCCTCGATCTCGCGCGCCGACGGGACGGTCTCCAGCACGGTCCCCATGTGGCTGAGGCGCTTGAGCGCCATGTACGCGCGGACGGCCTTGAGCACGCACGTCTCCTCGAGGGTGACGGAGATGCGGTAGACGGTCTCGCCCACTCCGACGGCGATGACGGGCTCCTCCGTTTCCGGATTCCCGTCCTCCTCGGCAGTGGTGACGGCAGCCTTCTTCTCGGCTGCCGCGCGGTCGATGTCGGTGAGCAGCTCGGTCACATCCGCAGGAGCGCCTCCGCCTGATTCGGCCTCTATGAGGAGCTTCACGGCGTCGGCCGCGCGGAGCATGAGGTCGACGAGCGACGCGTCGATCGTATGCTCGCCACGGCGTACGGCATCCATGAGCCCCTCCATGCGATGCGTGAGGTCGGCCGTGCGCTCGTACCCCATCGCCGCAGCCATGCCCTTCAAGCTGTGGGCGCCCCGGAACACGACCTCGATAGGCTCGCGATCATGCGGATCGGCCTCGAGCGAGAGGAGCCCGTCCACGACGGCCTGAACGTATTCGGCGCTCTCGCTGAGGAAGACCTCCCGATACGCACCCATCTCATCCCCGGTCATGCGCCACCACCCCCTCGGATCGCGCGTCGGACTTCCGCAGCGACGAGTCCGACGGGCACGACACGACGGGCCGCACCGCTTCGAACGGCGGCTCCGGGCATCCCCCAGACCACACTCGTCTCCTCATCCTGGGCGATGGTGACTCCTCCCGCCCGCATGATGCTCTCGAGTCCTGCGGCGCCATCTGCGCCCATCCCCGACAGCACCACGCCCACACCGCGTCGGCCGAACCGCTCGGCGATACTGAAGAAGAGCGGGTCGGCGGCGGGCTTCACCCCGTGCTGGGAAGGACCGTCCTCCAGGGAGATCCTCGGTTCGCCCCCGAACTCGGCGACCCGCATGTGCATGCCGTGCGGGGCGAGGAACGCGTGGGCGGGTTCGAAGGACATCCCGTCCGCCGCTTCCGTCACCTCGATATCTGTCACCTTCGAGAGACGCCGAGCGAGGGATGCGGTGAACCCCGGTGGCAGATGCTGCACGATGAGATAGGTCGCCGGGAGTCCGGAGTCGAGACCGGAGAACATGCGCTCGAGTGCGGGCGGCCCTCCGGTCGACGCCGCGACCGCCACGATCCGCCGAAGCGTCCTGGCGGCGCGTCTCGCCCCGGCGCTGCGGACACGCGGCGCCACCTCGCCCCCCACGGCGAGTCGCTTGGCCGGGTCGATCCGGTATGCGATCTTGATCTTCTTTATCAGATCCTCCGAGAGCTCTGTCAGCGACGTCGCGACGCCGGCACGCGGTTTGGGGATGAAGTCGACGGCGCCCGCGGAGAGCGCCTGGTAGGTCGTGTCGGGGTCGTCGATGGAGCTGAGCATGACGATCCTCGCCTGAGTCGCCTTCAGCAGGTGCGGCAGAGCCTCGAGTCCGGTCAGGTCCGGCATCTCGATGTCGAGCGTGATCACGTCGGGGGCTAGATCGCGAGCCTTCTCGATGGCTTCGACGCCGGTCCGCGCGACGCCGACGATCTCCATCCGGGGATCCAGACGAAGCGCACCGACGAGCATCTGCCTGATGAGGGCGGAATCGTCTACGACGAGGACTTTGATCGTCGAGGGCATCGAGGCCGCCCTAGGGTACGGCCTGCAGGCACTTCTTGACGGTCTCGAGCACCTTGGTCGGCTGGAACGGCTTGACGAGGAAGTCCATCGCACCATACTCGAGCGCGTCGACGATCATCTTCTGCTGGCCCATCGCGCTCACCATGAGGACCCGCGCGCCCGCGTCCTTCGCGCGGATCTCGCGCAGTGCCTCGATGCCGCCCATCTCCGGCATCGTGATGTCGAGAGTCACGAGGTCGGGGCGCAGCTCGACGTACTTCTCTACAGCATCCCGACCGTTGACCGCCTCGTGGATGACGAACCCCTCCTTCGAGAGGATGTCCCGGATCATCATCCGCATGAACGCGGCGTCATCGACGACGAGGATCGAGCTAGACATTCAGGCCGCCTTCCTGTGCCGCGATGCCGACGTAGTCGCTGCGCGGCAGGGCCTTGTCGAGATTCAGGATGATGATGAGCCGTCCGTTCGTGTCGGCGACCCCTTCGAACGCATCCGCTGTCTCGGCGACGAGGGCCGTCTCGGGCGCCGGGCGTATGTCGGCAGCCGGGATGGTCGCCACCTCCAGCGTCGCGTCGACCGAGAGTCCCACCGTCCCCGCTTCTCCCTCCGCGACGATGATCCTCGATGCGGAGTCCCGCTCGCCGGTCGTCCCGAGGAGACGCGATCCGAGGTCGACGACGGGGATGACCTTTCCCCTCAGGTTGATGACCCCCTCGACGAACGCTGGCGCGCGCGGCACCGGCGTCGACTCCTCATACCGGATGATGCTGCGCACCTTCTCGATGGGCAGCCCGTAGTGTTCGGCCGAGAGCCTGAAGATCACGAACTGGCGCTCGCCGGCGCGCTCGGCGGGTTCCATGCGCGCCTCCTAGCCCACTTCGAACATGTGCACGGAGTCCTCTAGGCGCCGGGACATGTCGGCGAGTTCTTGCGCGGAAGACGATATCTCCTGCATGCAGGCGGTCTGCTGTTCCGCGGCGGCCGCAGTCTCCTCGGCGGACGCGGCGTTCTGCTCGACGACGGCCGCGATGTCGTGCATCGCCCTGTCGACCGAAGACGTCTTGCCGGCCTGCTCGGACATCATACCCGCGATCTGATCGGCGAGAGCGGAGGTGCGAGAGACGGCGTCCGTGATCTGACGCAGCGCGTCGCCGGTGCGGCCGACGACCTCCGTGCCGCGCTGGACCTCCGCTGTCCCGATCTGCATGTACTTGAGCGCCTTGTCCGTCTCCTCCTGGACTTCCTTTATGAGTTCGCCGATCTGCTCGGCTGCCTTCCCTGAGCCCTCCGCGAGCTTGCGGACCTCCTCGGCGACGACCGAGAAACCGCGCCCGGACTCACCCGCGCGAGCGGCCTCGATCGCCGCGTTCAGCGAGAGGAGGTTCGTCTGATCCGCGATGTTCGTTATGACGTCCACGATCTTGCCGATCTCGTGGCTCCGGAAGCCGAGTAGCTCGACCGAGGTCGCGAGGGTCTCGATCGCGTCGCGTATCTCGGCGATCTTCGCGACGGCCTGTCCCGTCGCCTCCTCACCCTGCATCGAGAGGCGGGCTGCCTCCTCGCTGGTACGCGCCGTCTCCTCCGCCGTGCGCGAGACATCCGTCACGGTGGCGGTGATCGACTCCATCGCCGAGGAGGTCTCCTCCACCTTGCGCGACTGCAGTTCCGCACCGTGCGCGATCTGCTGCACCGATGACGAGATCTCCATCGTCGACGAGTTGATCTCCTCAGAGGAGGCGGACAGCTGCGAAGCGGCGGCCGAGACGGCCTCGGCGGAACGTCGCACACCCGACGCTATACGCTGGAGCGACGCGACGAGACTGTTGCACTCCTGCGCGAGCACGCCGATCTCGTCGTCGCGGACGATGTCCGTTCTCACCGTGAGGTCGCCCTTGCCGGCCTCTAGCATGACGTATCCGAGGTCGCGCAGCGGTCGCAGTATGTGCTGCTTGAACTGATTGCGCCAGATGAGGGTACCGGGGACTGCGCACACAGCCATCGCGATGCCGCCGACGATGACCACCGGCACGACGTGGGACGAGTCGATGCCGCGGCTGAAGATGGCGTAGAATGCGGTCGCGCCAAGTCCGACGGCCACAGCGGGGGCTATGGACAGCCAGGTGACGACGGTGAACCGGAACGACAGGCCGCCGCGCATGGCGCTGTGGCGGTGCTCGTTCGGCATATCAGGCCCTCCTCGGGGACGTGCGCCGCACCCGCGATCCCGGTAGCGACGCCTCACAACGGCTTGCCGGTCGGCTTCCTATAGATGCGCTCCCGTGAATCGACGAGCTCCAAGCGTCCCGCGAGCGACGGGGCCAGCTTCTCGCTGCGTCCGAGGATGAGATAGCCTCCCCGAGACAACGCCGACCAGAACCGCTCGAGTATCTGTTCCTGTTGCGAACGCCCGAAGTAGATGAACACGTTCCTGCAGAAGAGCATGTCCACCATGCGCACCGGTTCGTCGTCGAACAGGTTCAGACGCCGGAACTTGACGTGCCGCGTCACGACCGGCAGGAAAGTGAACGTCCCGTCGGCGACATCAATGTATCGCATGCGGTCCCGTCTCGGAATACGTCCGATGTCACTCATCTCATATGTGGCCGATTCGGCGACGGCCAGGGCGACCGGATCGATGTCGGTAGCCGTCATCGAGACGGTGAAGTCGTCGATACGCGGACCGAGCAGGTCGAGGAAGGCCATCATCACCGAATACGGTTCCTCGCCGGTCGCGCAGCCGGCCGACCACAGCCGGATCACGCGATGACGCTGCGCGGACTTCGCGGCGATGACCTGCGGGAATACGCGGTTGCGCAACACGTCGTAGAGTCCCGGGTCGCGGAAGAAGTCCGTCACGTTGATGGTAAGGGTGTCGAGAAGCTGCTCGTACTCGCCGGGATGCGCGTCGATGAACGCGACGTACTGGCGATACGTATGTAGACCGAGCGAGCGCAGTCTCGCGGCGACCCGGCGTTCGACATATGGCCGCCGGAACTGATGCAGATCGAGACCCCGCTCCTCGAGCACCTTCGCGAGGAGCTTGTCAAGGTTCCCGCGGTAGGTGTCTGTGCTCTTGGGCTCCATCAGACGTCCAGGGCTGTGGTGTCGCTCGGCTCCATAGTAAGATAGTATGCACCCGCCGACCGGCGGACGCCGCATCGCCCGCGCGGAAGGCCTTTAGAGTATGGATCGCGCGCACTCTTCGCTCCGTATCCTCGCCGTCATCGGCGCGGTCCTGGTCATGTCCCTCTCCATGGGATCGGCCTGGGCGGTCGTGGACGACTACACCCGGCGCGATGTCGCCCCTCTCGGCGTCACGGTCGAGGGCCATGACGTCGGCGGACTGCAGCGTATCGCCGTTCGCGACGTGATCGAGGACACCGTCGCCCGACCCTACCTCGAGCCCCTCGCCGCGACGTACCGCGGCCGCACGTTCGTTCTTCCGGCGGCGGACTACGTCCGGGTCGACGTGGATGGGATGATCGGCGAGGCCCTCGCGCCCCAGACCGGCGCCTCGATCGCACGGCGCCTCTACCTGCGCGTGACCGGGCGACCGGTGACCACAGACGTCGCCATCCGGGTATCGGCGGACGAGACCGCCCTCCGGCGCTGGGTCACGGAGACCGCATCCGCCATAGACACGAGGGCCGTCGACGCGACGCTGACCATGAACGGAGACCGACTCGTGGTCAAGCGGGACCGACTCGGACACCGGGTCCGCGTCGACGACAGCGTCACCGTGCTCTCGGACGCGCTCGAGCATGGAGTCAAGACGGTCGAGCTGCGCGCCGACCTCATCACGGCCTCCGTGGAGGCCTCGTCGTTCGGGCAGACCCTCCTCGTGCGCAAAAGCGAGCGGCGGGTCTACCTCTACGACGTCGACCGCATGGTGAAGTCCTACCCCTGCGCGATCGGGACGCCGGGCTGGCCGACACCGAACGGATGGTTCCGCATCGTGAACAAGCGGAAGAACCCTTCGTGGAGCAACCCGCACAGCTCGTGGGCGACCGGCATGCCCGACTACATCCCCCCGGGCCCCGGGAACCCGCTCGGAACGCGCGCGCTCGACCTGAGCGCCGCGGGGATCCGCATCCACGGCACGACGAAGGACTGGTCGATCGGTCAGGCGGCCTCACACGGCTGCATGCGGATGCACCGCTGGGACATCGAGGACCTCTTCGACCGCGTCCGGGTCGGGGCACGCGTCATCATCGTGCGCTGACCCGCGACGCGCGGCCTCTTCTAGCGCACCGTCACGTAGCGGAACGCAGACGAACCCGCCAAGAAGGCCGGCTCTGCCGCATGGTACGCGCGCACTCGCCAATACCCGCGCCCCAGGGTCACCGCGGCGCTGTAGCGGCCACTCGCCACCCGTGCCGGTACCGACCGGCGCAGCACCCAAGTAGTACCGACCCGCTGCCAGCATTGCACCGCGACACCGGTCACCCGAGCCGGCGAGACCGCCCCGGCGACCGACACCGCGCGCCACGCGCGAGGCGTCGAAGCGAAAGCGGGAGTCCCGAAGGACACCCGCACGGCGACCGGCTGCGTGCCGTACGCGACCTGCCTCGGAACGCCGTATCCGGTCCCGGATCCCGAGTCCCAAGCCTGGACGATGTACATGTACGCGCTGCGCGGGTTTGCTGCAACGTCGACGTAGACCGCATCATCGCCCACGGCGGCGACACGTCCGGTCGCGGTGAGCTCGCTCCACGCGTAGGAGAGCGCCGGGCGGCGCCACAACCGGTAGGTGATGGCGCGTTCCTCGGTCGCGGTCGCTCCGACGGCCCGCAGGGGCCGCGCCCAGGACACCACGACCCCCGGCGATGCCTCCGAAGCCGCGAGAGACCGCACGGGGCCGTAGCGATAGCCGGTCACCGCCACGTCGTCCACCGCGGGACCACGGGCGGTGATCGGCCTCTGGAGCGGGCCCTCGGCGAAGTCATGCCACCGGAAGAGGACACTCCCCGGCGAGCGCGAGAGTCGGGCCTGCGACGACGCGGCCATATCGAAGCTGCGGGTCGACCACGCCCCTGCCGCCGTCAGCGGGAACGGATAGTGGACGTCGAGACCGCTGCCATCGGTGCCGGTCCTTCGCCAGCCGACGATGAAGGAGGATGCATCGGCCGCACCGACACTCGGCATCGAATACGCGAACGACAGGCTGGCGTTGTAGTAGCCCGCGAGTTGCGGAAGGTCGATGAACATGTCTCCAGCGGAGTTGCGAGTGTACGTCGGCCAAGCGGCGGTATTCGACCCGGCGCACCACAGGGAGTAGCCTCCCGTGCGGGCGAGCGCGGACGTGCGCCCCCACCAGACGGGCGCCGAGGGGTAGGCCGAGATGCGCACGTCGGATGCGAGTGAGGCCTCGAACCCTTCGCGCCGAACGGTCATCGGTCCCGTCGTCGGCGCCGCAAGGGTCCGCATCGGGACGACAAGGAGCGCTGCGAGAGCCATCGAGAACACGAGCTTCTGACTTGCGTGCCGCATGGCCGGTCTCCTTCTCATGGCATGCTGGTCGGGAAAGCCCCGCCGATGGCGACAGCGGTCGAACGCAGGGCGGCCGGCCTGCCGCCCGCAGTGGCGATCACGACCTCGAACGCATACCTTCCACGAGCGAAGGCGAGCGTCGCGAGAGCGCGACCGTCGGTTCCGAAGTACGCCTCCGTCCCGCGAACGGTGACGGCGGCGGCATCGCGCCCATAGACGCGACGGCTCACGGTGGAGATGAAACGAGCCGCGGACGCTGTCGAGCCTCGGTCATGTATCGAGACAAGCACGCGAGATGCCACTCCATCGTATATGCCTCCCGGCGCGGGGTCGAACGGCTGCAGGGCCTCCGCTCCACCGCCGGTGCGCTGACCGGCGACGAGTCCGGGCACGGATCGCGGCAGCAGGACGGCGACGTCGGACAGGGCGCGCACGAACGCCGCGTCAGGATCGGGCGCAGCCGCCCCGGAGGCTGGAGCCCCGTCTCCGGGATCCGGCTCCACCGCAGGCGCGACCGTCACGACGAGCGAGGCGAGAAGTCGCCGAGCCTCATCGTTCGTGGGATCCGCGACGAGCGCGGCACGCAACGCCTCGCGGGCACGGTCGACGTCGCCGCTGTCGATCGCGGCCCTCGCGGCGGAGACATCGGCACGAGACACGTCGGCGAGCAAGGAGACGTCCTCGGTCGGGAGTGCCGACTTGCGGGGAGCCGAGAGGGACGACGCGACGAGGATGACGGCGGCGAGCACGACCACGCCGAACGCGGCGCCGACCCACGCGCCTATCCGTCGCCGGCCGAGCCTCTTCGCACCCGCGCGAGCCTGTGTCCGCTCACCCACGTCCATCCCTGCTCTCACGGCCTCGTGTAGGTCTTGCTCGTACCGTCGTGGCACGCGTTCAGGCACGACCCGCCGTTCGCTCCATGCGTGAAGCCGGAGTCCGGTCGGAGCAGATGCGGTAGCGTCTGCGAGCCGTGGCTCACGTGACAGACCTCGCACCCGAACCCCATCTGGGATCCTGTCTCCCCGGAGTGGAAGGCATGCAGAGCGGGGTGGAGCAGGTCGCCATCGTAGAAACGGCTGAGCGAGCCGGCGAACGTGGATGCATACACATCCGCCTTGTGACAGCGGAAGCACAGCCCCGCGGGGTTGGAGGACCGCACGCCGAGGTACGCGCCCCTCAGCAGTGGTCCGGCGGTGGATGCGTGCGAACCGCGAACGAGCGAGTCGTCCGTGGCGCCATGACAGTCGCCGCAGTACAGCGTCGACCCGTTCGTCCAGCTCGCCTCGAACGACCCCTCGAGCGCCTCGCTGCCCGTCGCCGTCGGCTCGACCGCATGCACCGACGCGTTGCGGGTGTTCAGCTCCGACGCGATGTCCCGGGCGCCATCGAGCCTCGCCCACGGGGAGTGGCACTTGAGACACAACTCGTACTCGGCCGCGACGCCGCGCGTCTCGACGTACGTTACTAGAGAGCCCACGCCGTCATTCGTCACGGCGACGCCCCAGGCCCCGGATAGCGCACCGGGGACCGCGGGTGCGGCGGCGACCGTGGATGTGGCGAGGTGCGGATCGTGGCAGTCGACGCACTCGACGTGACGCTCGAAGAGCGCGACCTCGGTGGAGACATGCGCGCGCGGCACCCCGCCCACCGGATGCCTCGATGGCCCCACGGCACCGAAGTCCGCGACGGTGAGCGCGGGCGGCGTGCCCGCGATCTCCACTCCGCCGCCCCACAGGACGGTGACCCCGGACGGGTCGAGCGCGGTGCCCCCGCCGTTGGCGTGGAGCACCCTCAGACTCGGCGGGACCGCGGTCGGCTGGTAGCCCGCGTCACCGACGACGAGTTCGGCGTCACCGTCACCGTCGAGGTCGCCCGCCGCCAGACTCCCGCTCCCCGTGCCCGTCGCATAGTAGAGCCGGTCACCGGCGTCGAAACCGCCGCCGACGCGCTGCGGGAGCACGTTCACCGCGCTCGAGCCGGACTGATCCGACATCACGACGACGACCTCGTCACCCGACGTACCGGACCTCGTCACACCGGGCAAGACATCGGCGACGAGCGCAGCATAGGGGATCGCACCGCCGGGGTTGGTGAGCGCCGAGCTCGCGAGAAGGGATCCGTCCCCAGCGTGGACCTCCAGGATATCCGTGGGCTCGTCCTGCGCGACGAGGACGACCTCATCGCGCCCGCCCGGGTACGCGTCACCGATCGCCGGTCCGCGCGGCCCCCCGCCCGTTCCGTACGGCCCGTGGACATCGATCGCCCCCGAGACCGACATGGACTCGGAGAGGATGCGTAGTTCCGCCCCGGTCTCGGCCGTGACCGCGATGTCGCCGGCTCCCGAGCCCGTCACATCCCCTACTGCGAGACCTGATACTCCGGTACCGACGGAGATCGGCCCGACCGCGGTCGCGAGGACGCCGCCCTGATGCGCGCCCGAGTAGCGGTAGATCCACAGCTTCCCGGCAACACGGTTCGCCACGATGATCTCGGGACGCCCTGAAGCGTCGGGGAAGACGTCCGTCACCGCGAGATAGTCCGCCGCGAACCCTGCGGGGATGGCGAGCACCCCCGGACCCGAAGCGATGGACAGCCCCTTGAGCGGGTCGGGGGAGAGTACGCTCAGCTGCGCGACACCCGGATCCCCGGCCACGAGGTCGACGGAACCGTCGTCATCGAGATCACCCGCGGCCAGCGCCCCGGCGCGTCCGCCTGCGGCATACTCGCGCGGACCGACCAACGGGCGCGGTACGGAAGTCGCCGCTTGAGCGTAGACGGCCACACGGCCGAACGAGGCGGTGGCGGTGGCCGGAGCCCAGCCCGCAGCGACCTCGAGCCACCCTGCGGCTCCAGACGGATAGCCTGTCGCACTGACGTCGGCCGACGCAGGCCCGTCAGAGTCGTGACAGCCGTCGCACAGCTTCCTGCCCTCTCGGCTGACGATCTTCGGGAGTGCGCTTCCCGACCCGTCGGAACTCCCCATGGGGTCGTGACACGACTGACACTCCCCGACGGCGCGGCTCGACTCGGCGGACGCATACTCGGCGCCGATCGACGCGGTCTTCGTCGACAGCGCGTGCGCGGATCCGGCGTACGCCGGCCCGCTCGGGTATGTCTCCGAAGCAGCCATGTGACACACGAGGCAGAATGTCCGGTCGTTCGCCGTGACGGAGACGGTCGCCGGCGCGGCGGGCGGATACAGAGCGCCGACGATGAGCGGAGCCGCCGGCGAGCCGTGCGGGTCGTGGCATGTGGAGCACACGATGCCGGTCCCAGACACGGGAGCCGGCACATCCCGCGCATGCGCCGTCGTCCCCCACACGCCGATCCCCGCCCATAGCGATACCGGCCGCGCCTCGTGACACGTGGCGCACAATGCGTCACCGGAGAAGACCTGCGCATTCGAGGCGTTGTAGGCGCGGAGCAGGGCCGGGTACGGCGTGCCGCTCGCCGTGCGGGCGGTCCCGTGGCTATCGTGACAACTGCTGCACTGCTTCTGGACCGGCCCGAAGGCCGACTCGGTCGGAGCGAGACTGTGGGTCGACGTGGACCCGAAGGCGGTCCCCACATCCGTACCCGAACCTAGCGCCTCTGTCCCATGACAGGCGAAACACAGAGCACTGTCACCCGGTGTCGACGGATCGGCGATGATCAGCGCGCTCCCCACGAGCGCCGACGAGTCGAGGCTCCTATACCGTGTCTGGGCAGGGGCAGAATGGCCGCGATGGCACATCGCGCACACGGCCGTCTCGGGCTGGTCGGTGACGTGAGGTGCCGTCAGCCCCGTCGCCGGACCCGGGACCGCTAGCGCGCACGCCAGTACGAGCGCCGCGAGGAGCGGTGCACAGGTATCGAGGCGAGCGTCGCGTGTCCGGCGCGGCATCGTCGATCGCGGCCTATCCGTCCCGGACCGCAAGACCGGCGTCCACGGCCGCACCGTCGATACGGCCGACACGACGTTGGGCGGCGTCGCCGATCGCCGCCGACGCCATCCGGACGAACACCTCCAGGCTTCCTCCGCAAGCCGCCGCCAGCCTCTCGAGCTCCGGTGAACCGGCTAGGGACTTCGCACCGGGTATCGTCCCGTCGGCGAGCCAGGCGCCCACGACCCCGGCGTCGTAGCGCGGGTCGGCACCCTCGATGCTCTCGAGTTCGGCGAAGTCCCATGCGACTCTCACGCTGGCGGCGAACTGCTCCTCGACCTCCGGAGCCTGACCCGGCGAAAGGGAGAGCACGATCGAGCCGCCCGCATCGGCCAGCGACCAGCGCAACTCGCTCAGAGTGCCGACCACCTTGGAGCGAAGGTCCTGCGGCATCGTCGTCCACATGTCGAATCGGTCGTAGAGCAGAGCGACCCGGCGGTACCTCGCCGTCGCGAAGCGCACGAGAGCGGCGAGCGTCTTCTTCGGAGCCTTCGTGATCTTGAGTTCCTGTGCTACCGCGGACGTCCCGCGCGATCGATACGCACGCACCGCGCGCGCGACGACAGGAGAGAGGTGCTCCTTGATGTGTGCCGCTACGTATGCGGCGATGAGGTCCGCGGGCGTGGGCCCCGAAACCAGCTCCCGGTCCGCGGTCTCACCCGCGAGCGCTTCGGCGAGAGGATCGTCGACGAGATCCTCCGGGAGGGTGTCGTCTTCGAGTGGGTCCGTCTCGAGGCGGTCCTGACGTAGGGAGGAGACTCGCATGAGCGTCTCGGTGTCGTCCGACCCCTCGCGCTCAGGCTCGCACACCCCATAGACGCCTGCCAGCGCCTCACGCGCGTCGTCGGCAAGAGCCGCGAGGAAGACCGGGACGTGCTCGCGCACGCTCTCCCATTCCGGAAGCGAGGCGTCCGGCGCTTCTAGCGCCCCACGCACGTACGCGGCGAGCGTCAGGTCGAAGGTCGCGTTCGCGACATGCTCCGAAAGGGAGGACAGAGCGCTGCGGACACGACCGAGCGCGAGCATGTCGAGCGGGATGTAGACGATGAGCACCCCGATGCCGTCCCCTTCGGAGAGGACCTCCATCACTTCGGCAAGAGCGCCCAGGTGATAGTAGCGCGGGATCGCGCCGTCCTTCTCGATGAGGATGGGCTGAGTGTGGTCCTGCCCGGCGACGGCGTCGAGCGCCGCCAACAGACGGACCGCGGCGTGATGGATCGCGAGGCGCACGCCGACCGGGTCGGCGTCGTCCGGCGATGCAGGTGGTACCTGGAACGGGTCGGCGACCAACCCAAGGGCCCGGTATCCCGGATCGCCAGGCGCCGGCCGAGTCGTGACAGTCATGTAACGCGCCGCCTTCCAAGGGGCCGTGTCATCGCAGCCGCATACGATGGATACGCAGCGACTCCAGTGCCAGTATAGTCGGTCGGAGCGCTCGAGGGACGCGAGCGAGCGGGAGCCCCGGACCGAGGTGCGGTCCGAGGCTCCCGTCGAAGTGCTCACGCGTAGCGCTTCCCGTGGCTGGGTTCTACCTCACGCTACTTGTTGTGGCACCGCTCGCATACGCCGCGATTATCCGCGCGCAGCAGAGCGCTCGAGTTGTTCGGGTTGACCCCGCCGGTGACCGGCTGCACACGCAGCTCGGGGTACCACGTCACCACAGCCCCACCCGAAGAGACGAGGCTCGCCTCGGCCCAACCGGTCATGTCGACCGAGGTGCCGTGGGCACGGTGGCAGGTCAGGCAACCCAGGTAGTCGGTGTAGTCCCACTGACCGCCGCGGATGGTGCCCACGCCGCCGACCCTGTCGGGATCGGCTTCCAGCGGGAGCACGGCGTCCGTGACGACCTCGGCGGTGAGCGCACGACCTGCGCCGCGCCCCGCGACCAACGAGATGTTGACCGGGTGGCGATGGCGAGCGCGAGCACCCATGCTTGCGCTTGTGGCGCCGCTGACGTACTGCTCACCGTTGCCGTAGTTGTAGGTCTGGCTCAGCGTGACGTCGTTCTTCTCGTCGTAGCGCTCATGGCACGCGGAGCACCAGGTCGACATGGACCGGAATGCTCCAGCCGCGTCGGGCTGGTACGCATACTCCGGAGCCGTGTAGTTCGGGCGATACGCGAGCATCTCGGCGGTGCCGCTGGCATGCTTGCTCCAGCCGTTCGCCGGATAGCCGACCTCTGCCGAGATGACGTAGGGCGTCGGTGCGCCGGAGGTGTCGTAGCCGCCGACGGTGTTGTCGTTCACGACGTCCTTCAGGAGCCGGTAGTTCGAGCTCCCGTGCGGATCATGGCAGTCGGTGCACGTAAGGTTCGTTCCGGCCGGAGCGGAGGATCCCGCACCCCACATGGGGTCGGTCGCGCCGCCCACGTCCATGTTGTGCATCGAGGTCGTTCCGTAGAACATACCGCCGTTCAGCGTGGCGTTGAACGACGACGATGTCTGGTACTGGACCGAGACGCCGCCGTTGTTCTGGCCGGGCGTCTGGCCGATGCGGCCCGAGGGGCCCGCATCGTAGACGCCGATGTAGACGTTCGTCGACGCGCCGGGCGCGTCGTCGCCGTGGCAGGCGTAGCAGAACTGGCTCATCGTCTGCGCGGACGAGACGAGCAATGCGGAGTGGTCGTTCCCACCCTGGTCGGCCCACGTGACCGCAGACGCGGACGAATGTGCGCGGTGACAACCGGCACATGCATCCGTGTCCTGCGAGTACCCACCGTGAGGCCCGAAGTTGGCGAACGCGACACCCGTGGAAAGCAGCGTGACCGCGATGGCCAGCACCAGGACGAAGCTCATCTTCCTCAACGTATTCACCTCCGTGGGCTCTAGTGGACCGCGCACGCGATGCACGGGTCGAAGGACTGGGCTACGCGCAATGCCTCGACGCCGCTGTACGAGTTGGCGTCGGTGGCTCCATCCTGCTTCGTGTAGCTCGACTTGAAGTTCTTGACCACGACACCCATCATCGCCTTCTCGATGGGACCCTGGACGTCCGAACCGTCCTTGGGAGACCCGTTCCAGGTCGTCGGTACGACGCACTGGTACTTGTCGATCTTGCCGCGGTTGATCGTGATGAAGTGTGCGAGCGCGCCGCGCGGGGCTTCCGTAGCGCCGAAGCCCGAGACACTGCCGAGCGGCACTGACTTGTGGATGTAGGTGGATCCGGTCGCGGAGCGCAGGGTACCGACCCAGCCGCCGTGGCTAGGCCACGTCAGCGGAGCGAGCCCGGTCGCGCCCTTCGTGAAGCTGCCGATCATGAGACCGACGAGCACCAGCGACTCGAGACCACGGGCACGGAGCCGGTCCATCGTGGACAGACCGCCCTTGAGCCCGTAGATCCAGTCGGTGACGGCGCCCATGATGACGGCGGTCGCGTCGTTGTAGTGCGCGATCGCGTCGGCGCGGGTGGTGTATGTCGTGCCGCCGACCTTGATGGAAGCCAACCCCGCCGAAACGAGAGCCACGGCCAGGTCGGCCGAGACCATCGCGGGGTCGAGACCGATGTTGCCTCCCGAGTTCTTCACGTAGGAGGTGTAGCCGGGAACGATGGAGGCGAGCGTTACGTTCGTGACCGGATACCAGCCGTTGACGACGAGGCGTGCGAGAGGACCGACCTCCATCGGGTTGCCGTTCCAGCGCGGAGCCTTGAGCCACGAGTACTTAGTCGTGGCCACGCCGCGCTTCGGCTTGGTGCGGGACACGTTGCCAGGATAGGCGTTGCCCGCGTCGCTACCACCGAACTCGTTGTTGAAGTCCGCGTAGCGGGAGTGCTTGATGTGCTCCCTGAGGCTCGCAGCCATGGTCACCTTCGCCGCGGCTACATCCGACTTCCCGCTGATGAGTAGCGAGACCGCGCCGCCGGAGAGCTTCGTGCCGCCCTTGATGGCGAGCGTCTGGCCTGACGGGTCCGGGAACGCGCCCCAAGCCAGGAAGTTGCCCCAGCCGGCGCCGTAGCCCAAGCCGCCGTTGTTCACGTTGTCGAAGTTCGGGTAGAACACGCCGAGTGCGAGTACGAGCGGTACGTACTCCTGGACGATGAACGTGCCGACTTCCTTCAAGAGCGCCTCGTACTTGTCACAACGCGTCTGCAGACTCACGGACGAGTCGAGAGTGACGCCGCCGGCGACGAACGATGAGGTCATCGGCATGCGACCCGCGAAGAGCGCGGCACCCTCGAACGTGAGGCGGCGGATGCGCAGGGCCTTGACGTACTGCTTGATGATCGCGGACCAGACGTCCTTGGAGAAGCCGTCGGCCTCGTTGGCGGGAAGGGTCCCGCCGGTCCCGGCACCAGTCAGGTTGCCGGTACCCTTGCCGTCGGAGAGCAGCGCCGTGTGGTAGTAGCTGCCGTTGAAGTACGGCGTCCAGGGCGGGATGTTCGGGCCCTGAATGTAGCTCGGTGCCGCCAGGTGGTAGAAGTGGGTGATGCTCGACATCAGGAATTCGGCTGAGAGCACGAGGTTGCGGGCATGCACTGCCTTGGTGGGAACGCCAAGCCCGTCGTTGTCGCCGTCGCCGTAGGTCTGGAAACCGTCGCTGTAGCCGAGCACGTCTTCGACCGCGTACGTGGCCGTGGTGCCGTGGGGTACCGGGCACACGCCGCAGATGCGCTGCGTGAACGTTATCGCGTCGTTCGGCTCGCGACCGATCAGGAAGTTCTCAAAGCCGCGCCACAGGTTGCCATGTGCCTGGGCGTCCGTCACGACGCCGCTGGCGTCGGTCGTGAGCCTGACGCCGAGGTGTCCCTCGATGCGAGAGATCGGGTCGACTTCGAATGTCGCGCTGATTCTTTCGTTAGCCATCTGTTCTTGTCCCTCCTTCCTTCACCTAGCGCACCACGAAGGGCACGAATGAGTCCGGATAGCCCTTCTCCGTGCAACCCATGCACGGGGCGCCGGCGCTCACGCAGAACCCGCCGCGGTTGTAGCGGCCGTTCTGGTTGAACGCGGCGATGGACTGGTCCCAGGTCGTGTCGTTGTGCGGCTGCTGACCGTTCCAGCCGTGGAGACCGCACAGCGAGTTCGTACGCGGGCCCTTGCACCCGACCAGCTGCAGGCAGCCGGTGGCGCCGGGGCGGGTGGCGAACCTGCCGTTCACGAAGTCCTGGTAGCGCGGGCACATCGGACCGTGGACCGAGGTGCCGTAGACCTTCTTGAGCCGGCGGGTGGAATCGACCGCCGCCGGGTCGATCGCGAGACCGGTCGTCAGCACGCCGACGACACTCGAGCCGCCAGCGAGCAGCGACGTCGCGTCGATGAGCCACAGAACGACCGTCAGGATGAACCACCACGGGTTCGTGGGGCATCCCGGAACGTTGATGACCTTGCCGCTCAGTGAGCCGGCCGGGGCCTCGTGGGCGCACAGGAAGTCGTAGACACTCTGGGCTCCCGTCATGGATGCGCCGAGCGTCGGGGACACGGCGGCGGGATAGCCGCCGAACGAAGCGCACTGGCCGATCGCGACGACGGCCTTGCAGTTGGACTTGTTCGCGAGGTCGAGGACCACGTCGTCGAACGAGAGCTCGTCAGTCCCGGCGTCGTTCATGCCGATCGAGCACCACGGATACGTGGTGTTGGTCTCGTTCCAGTAGCCCGTCTGCGCCTTGTCCTGGACGGCGCCTTCCACGACGAGCACGTACGGCTTCGCGTTGGCGTGATCCGCGTTGTGCATGTTGTCGTGGAGCACCGAGTACGCGAGCTCTCCGCCCATACCCATGACCGTCTCGTGGTACTGCAGGTCGATGAAGTCGATGAGCACGTCCGCGATGTTCACGGCTACCGTCGTGCTGTTGCCGCTGTTATCGAAGTCGGACCCGGTCACCGAGGCGCTATTGTTCAGCGTCCTGTGGCCGTACGGGTGGTTCGTGAGACCGTCACCGTTCGCGGGCGTGACCCGCTTGTTGGTGCCGTCGCCGCCGACGGAAAGGTCGAGGGCCATGAGAGTCGTGATCGATGTGCCCTCGACGGCCTTACCCGTGGCGTCTTCGAACAGTCCCAGCAGTGAGGTCGAGCAGCCTGTGCATTCGGCGCCGTGGACCCAAACCACCTTCGGCTTGAGGGTCCAGGCACCGCCCGCCCATGCGCCTGCCGCTCCGCCGTGCGCGAACGCCTCGGTGACCTTCGCGAGGTCGACCTGGCTCACGCCCAGCGCGGCTGCAAGGGTGCCCAACCTGGTAACAAACTGTCGCCTGGTTATCGCCATGCCTTTCAATCCTCCTTCTCCATGCTCGTTGAAGGTCTTCCACGCGGAGAACCGGCGAAATGAACGAGCCACCTCCTTCCACGCCGTTTCCACGGTCGCGAGAAGGGGTGGCTCCGAGAATTCCAGTCGAGACAGGTGTCCCTTACCCCATGGTGAGGGCGATCCTTGTCGGTAACTGGGCGGAGTGCCGGCCCCGGCCCGCGTCGTACTTTGTATGGTGGGACACTGTTCCGAACAATGTAACAGTAGTTACATATGTAGCTTACGCTGTGGAACTCCCTCCGTCAAGAGGGGATCCCTCGTCGGTCACTCTTTCTCTCCGCCCCGTCCGCGTGCGAAACGCGCCGCGAACTCGTCGCTGCTGACGACGTCGATCTCGAGGACCTTCGCGAGCCGGCGAAGACCGGCGTTGTCCGTGCAGAAGACGGAGGCGCGCTGAGCGAGCGCCAGCACCGTCGCGGTGCTGTGGTCGAGTTCGAGACGGTCCATCAGGCCGCGCACGTCGGACTCGGAGTGCTCGACGGCCTCCACCAAGTCGACGAGGTGCCCCTCGCCCGCCTTGCGATCGCCGAGATCCGACAACGCCTCCGGGGTCACGAGCCATACTCGGCGCGGAGCGGTGAGCTCGCCGACGAGACCGAGTGCTATCAGCCCCTCGAAGAAGTCCGGGGTGGCGAAGAACTTCTTGCGGCGGCGCAGCAACAGGAGCGGCAGGAAGAGCAGCGGCGACAGACACCAGCCCCACTGGGCGCCGGTCGGCAGCGGGATCGGGTTCGTCTTCTCGGGCCAACCCCAGACCTGCACGCGGCCGTTCGCCATATCCGTGACGAAGATGCGGCTCTGCGGGCCTACGGCCAGGTCGTTGGGGTAACTGAACTGGCCTTCCAGGACCCCTTGACCTCCGAAGCTGGTGAGCTTCTGTCCCTTGGAGTCCCAGATCGTCACGTCGTGGGCGAGAGTGTCGACCAGCGCCAGCCTCAAGGTCTTCTTCGCGCCCTCGACGGGCAGGAAGTCGAATCCCCGGGGCAGACCCTCGGTCGGCACGATCCGCTTGAACGCACCCGTCAGGTCGAAGACCTGCAGACGCCGGTTGTTGCTGTCGGATACCCAGACCTCGCCTGTATGGACCTTCACGCCGTTCGGGAATTGGAATACGCCGGGAGACGACTTCGCGTCGTTGACGAGTCCCGCGGTCCCGACGCTCTTCTTGAATCTCCCGTCCGGACCGAAGATGAGCAGACGGTGGCCGTTGAGGATCTCGGTCACGAAGAGCGTCCCGTCGGAGGCGAACGCCAGCGCCACTGGAGCCCAGACCGCACCGCCGGTGTCGCCCGGAGGCAGTTGCGCCTTCGGCAGCCGCGGGTCGAAATCGCGCAGGTAGCGATCATCCTTGTCGAAGATGTGGATCGAACGGGTCCGGCGGTCGGTGACGTAGAGCTCCCCGGTCTTGGGGTTCCGGGCGAGGTAGAGCGGCACGACGACCCTGTCAATCCCGACATCGCCGACGAGACGTCCGTCCGGCGCGAACCGGTAGATGCGCGCCCTGCGCGAATCGGTGACATAGACGCGGTCGCTCTCGGCGAGCACCCCGAGCGGGCGCTGCATGCGATCGGCGTCGGTGCCGCTGAACGAGAAAAGGTATTGGGGCGGCGGGAAGACCTCGACGGCCTGCGGACGGAAATCGAAACCGAACCGCTTCGTCGCCCGGTAGTTCACGAGTAGCGCGACGAGCAGCATGACCAGAGCGGCCAAAACCGCGATGATCGCGATCTGTCTCTTGCGACGTCTGGTCACCGGTGCATCCTCACCCTCGCCGCTTCGGGGTCAGGCGTCGCACGGCGGCGGCCGCGGCGGCGTCCTTGGGCGCGAGTTTCGCGGCCTCACGCCAGGCCGTAAGAGCTCCCGCCTTGTCGCCCTGACGCTCGAGGACGGCGCCGAGGAGCGCGTGCGGCGCTGCGCTCAAGGGATCGAGGGCCTTCGCCATCCGCGCAGCCTTCTCAGCGGTCTTCAGATCGCCCGCCGCGAGCGCGGCGCGCCCCTTGGCGAGCCACTCCGCAGGCGTGCCGAAGGCTTCGAGCGCCTCCGCCGGCGGGTCCGCGTCCGGAGCGAGGCGGGCGGCCTCGCGCACGTGGGTGGCGGACAGTATGTCGTCTCCGGTGCGCTTGTACAGCTCACCCAGGAGCAGGTGGGCCTGCGCGTAGTTCGGGTCGAAGGCGAGCGCCGCGCCGAGCTGCTCGATAGCCTCGCCGTCGCGCCCGAGCCCGCGTAGCGCCAGGGCCAGGTTGTAGTAGGAGTCCGAGGCGTCGCGACGGATGCGGATCGCCGCCTTGAAGTATCCGGCGGCCTCCTCGTAGCGGCGGTCGGCTAGAGCTATGGAGCCGAGGTAGTAGAGGGCGAGTTCACGACGCTGGTTCACGTTGGCGTAGTCAGCGCCCTCGGTGAGATCGACGACCTTCTTGAAGTAACCTGCCGCGACCTTCGGCTGCTTCTGGTCGTAGGCGATGAGTCCTAGGTCCAGGTAGGCGCCCGTGTGCTTGACGTCGATCTTGACCGCGACCCTGAGCTGCTCCACCGCATCAGGCAGCAGTTGCGCGGATGCGAGGGCCTCGCCGAGGCGCACGCGCAGAGCCGCGTCGCGCGGCGCCGCTTTCACCCGCGCCGTGAGATCGTCGATGGCCCGCATCGCCGGAGACGAGAGCCTGTCGGCCCGCCGCTCGACGTAGACAGTCCAGCCGAGGTAGCCCCCGACCGACAGGACCAGGACGACGAGGAGCGCGATGACGACGTCGAGGGTGCGGTCGGAACGCGCTCGCACGCGTACGGACGAGCCCGGGCGGATGTCTTGGGCCAAAGCCTCTACCCCATCGATCGGTTCGCGCCGGGACCTGCCGGGGTCTCTTTCCGACACGCGAGTGGCAGAAGCGATGTTAGCGAACGCCGTGCCGCTCGTCCATCCGTACCGGCGCCGCTCATCGGGCGAGCACCGCCGCTATCCGGGAGAGATCGTCACGCAGCGCGGAAGGGTCGCCGCCGTCGGCCCTCATGTCCAGCCTGACGAACGCGTTCCCGCGCACGAAGGCCACAGTCGCCGTCGAGGCACGGCTGGTGACGAAGTAGCCGGTGACACCGCCGAGAGGCACGTCCGACAACGGCGATACCGCGTCCTCCGAGAGCTCCGTTCGCAACGCCCTCGCCGCCGCGGTCCCGCTCGCAAGTCTCCGAGCGTCGACGACCAGGGTGCAGGTCAGACTCGGGTCCGTGGGCACATAGTCCCGACGCAGGACCCCCGTGCCTCTCTCGAGCGCGAATGCGGTGAAGCCTTCGAGGTCGAGGGGCACGAAGCGACGCAGCGGGTCCTTGGCCGCGCTCGCCTCGGACGCGCGCGCCACCGTCCGCGTCGCCGTGCCGGAGACACCGGTCATCGGGCCACTTCCCGCGACGGAGCCGAGAGAGCAGCCGGCCAGCAGGAGGATCATCGCAGCGGAAGTGGCGACCACCGCGGCGCGACGGTCGCGCAGAAACCGGACCAGCAGCCCGGCGACGGACAGCCCCACCGCGGCGATCTGCCACGGCGTGCGAAGCCGGGAGAAGACGATCCGGGCGTACTCGGAACCATAGTCCTGCTGGACCTCGTAGGGCACGCGCCCGCTCCACGTGTGGAGCGGGATCCCCGCAAGGACGAGCCATCCGGCCGCGAAGACGAACACTCCCGCCGCCCAAGCGAACGCGGCTCCGCGCCCGCGCACCCCTCCGGCGCACAGGAGGCCGAGTGCGCACGCGAACGCGAGCCACCCCCCCGCGGTCTCGTATCCCGCCATGGCGAACGAGGATCTGTAGGCGGACCCGTCCGAGAGCGATCCGCTGACGACCGCGCGAAGTGACGGGGCGGCGAACCCGACGCCGGCCGCGATGAGCGCCGCGACACCGATCCACGTGCCGATCCCTGGCGCACCCGCGACGCGCGGACCGTCGCGCCACAGCATCCACACGGCGACGGCGGCGAGCAGGACGAGGACCGAAGCCGGAAGCGCCCTCCCCCAGTCGATGGGAGAAACCCCGCGCGGACCGGCGGCGCTCTCGAAAGCCGAGAGGACGGACAGCGCCACGGGCGCCAGTAGGAACGCCACGCCCAGCCGCCGTGGAGAGGCGGTCTCCAGCACGCGCAGACAGGCTAGCGCCACGAACGCGGAGGCGACCGCGACCGGAAAGAGCGACGCGAGCGTCGCCGGAGAGACCAGGCCCACGAGCGCGGACGGGCTCGTCAGCAGGACGAGCACGATCCCGGCGCCTACGGCCCCTGCCGCCACCGAGCGCATCGCCCCACCCCGACCGCCGTCTGAGGGTGCGCGGCCTAGGAGCGCCACGCCCGCAGTGAACGCCAAGCCAGCGGCGACGAACGCCGCGGACTCGAGCGGGAATCTCACGAACGGGTTGAAGGAGCTCGGCCTCTCCCATACGGCGAGAGCCGCCGCGGCGGCGATCGTCGCGGCGGCGGCGGCAACCGTGCGAGGACCGGACGCGCGACGCGGATCCGGAGTGTCTCCGAGGAGGGTCAGGAACAGACCCCACACGCTCGTCGTGAGGAAGAGGACCACCGTGCCCGAAGGCGCGTCCGTGTAGCGATGGGTGATCACGAGCCACGGAGCGAAGGCGAAGGCGAGAGCGCCCGCCACCAGATAGGGGCGTTCGAGAGGGACGTGCGCCGCGCCTCTTCCGAGCGACAGGAGCCACGCGCCGACGGCGGCCCCGAGCGCCGCGGCGAGCACGACGAGCGCGGGATGGGACTGCGCCAGGGCGAGCGACTGCGCGACGGGCTGGACGGCGAGAGCGACGGCCAGCACCGCGACGGTCATCGGAGTGGCTAGAGTACGCACCGCACCCCTTCGTCCGGCTGCACAGGTCAATCTAGCACCCTCGACACGTCGGCGCACGGGCAAGCCCGTCCCACCCGCATGGTTCGAGGACGCAGGAAGGGCCGGGGGTCGCCCGGCCCTTCCCTCTTCCGTGCCCGTTCGAACCGGGCATCGGACCTGTTACTTGTTGTGACACACCTCGCACACGCCACGGTTGTCGAGGCGGAGCAGGGCGCTGTCGTTGGACGGGTCGACGCCACCCACGCCGGAGTTCGGCTGGAGGCTCGTCGCATCGTTCACGTTCGCATAGCCCGTCATGATCGCAGACGAACCGTGCGCTACGTGACACGCCAGGCAGTCGATCCAGTCGCTGCTGGTGTTGGTGACCGTGCCGAGCTCACTCGCTGCGTTGTGCGCCAGCGGGAGGATGAGGTCGGTCACGATCAGTGACCGGTCGCCGTTGAAGTTGCTCATCGGCACGTTCATCGGGTGACGATGACGCTCGGTGGCGCCCCAGCCGTCTCCCGCGTTGTACGTCGACGTCTTGGAGGCGTACACGGTATGGCATCCCACGCACCAGCCGACCATGCCCTTGGAGGCATCGGACGGCTTGGCGTACTTGGGCTCCGTGTAGTCCGGCGTGTACGTCGGGTACGTGGTGTGCAGGCGGAAGCCGCCCTGCGGGTACCCGACCTCCGCCGACGTCACGTAAGGCGTCGGGGTGGGGTTGTTGGACCCGTTCACGCCACCGTCGTAGCCGCCGACACGCCAGCCGTTGACGTAGTCGTTCAGCAACCGGTAGTTGGAGCTGCCGTGCGGGTCGTGACAAGAGGTGCACGTCATCTCGATGAGGTTGCTCGTGCCGACGTAGATGTCACCGTCGACCGTGATCGTCTCGCCGGTGGCGGCCGTGACGTCAGCGCTCGCGAGATAGTTGAGGCTGCCGGCGAGTCCGCCGCCGTAGGCGCCCCACGACGCGCCGTTGTACATGTGGGTCGACGTCAGGCTCTCGGCCTGGATCGTCGTCTCCCACGAGGACGTCGTGGTGTTGTAGCTGTAGCTGCGCGTGATGATCTGCTCGTCGAGACCGACCGCGGAACCGAAGCCGCCGCCGTTGAGCGGGGCGCTCTGGGTGCCGTAGACGGAGCCCTCGTAGACGCCGTCCTGGACGTTGGTGTCCGCGCCCTGGCTCGCTCCGTCGTGGCAGGCGTAGCAGAACTCGTACATCTCGGTCGCGGACGACACCAGGAGGCCGCTGTGGCTGTTATTGCCCTGGTCGGACCACTGGACGCTGCTCACAGCGGTGTGTGCCCGGTGGCAACCGGCGCAAGCGTCGGTGTCCATCGTGTAGCTGCCATGGATCCCGAAGTTCGCGAGAGCCATGCCCGGCGTCAACACGACCGCGAGGGCCGCGACGCACAGGATCGTCAGGATGCTGATGCGCTTCATCATCACACCTCACCCACTGCGACGGCGTGCGACTCGTCCTCGAGCTCGGCGCGACGCGCGCTCAGTGCGAGCAGGCCTCCGGCGACGAGCGTCGGGACCAACGCGGCCTTTGCGAACGGACCGGACAGGATGTTCGAGACCATCGGAGCGACATGGTCCTCGAAGAACGGATCCGCCTTCGGCGGTACGATGACCGCCTTCTTGCTGACCCAGAACACGCTGCCGTCTCCGACGTAGGAGCGCCACGTGCCGTTCGCGATGCCAGTGCGCATCGTCGAGATGACGCTGGCACGGGTGCCGTACGTCATGGCCTTCGCCGGGCACGTGTAGACGCACGTCGGCTTGTTGCCGGGCAGCACCGAGATCTTGTCGTGGCACAGCGTGCACTTGAACATCTTGGCGCCCGTGATCGTCGGGTCGTCAGTGCCGGATCCGACCTTCGGGTAGCCGCCGCGCTGGCAGTCACGGACGCACTGCCTTGCGCACTGATCCGGCTGACACAGGGTCGGGCTCACGTTGACGGAACCGTCGGACTCTTTGGTGATCGCCTTGAACGGGCAGCGCCGCGCGCAGGGCGGATTCTCGCAGTGCCAGCAGCTATACCGTACGAAGGGGCCCATGTCGACCCGCTTCTGCGACTTGATCTCAAGCCGCTTTGTGGCCAGCACCCGGTGGACGCCGTACGTGCTCGTCGTCACCTTCATCTGCCACGTGCGCTTGCAGCCGACTACGCAACCGTTACAGCGGATGCATTTGTCGACTTCCTGCAGTATGGCCATCTTAGCCATCGTGAATCACCGCCCTTCCCTAAGAGATCTTCTCGATGCGGCACAGGCAAGCCTTGTACTCTGGGATCTTGGTGTTCGCGTCCATCGCGTCGATGCACAGGTCGTTGGCGCGGGAGCCCTGAGAGAGCCCACGATCGCCCCAGTGCCACGGGATGGCCACTACGCCCTGAGCCACGCGCTGGTTCGAAGCAAGACCGACGCCCACGCGAGCCTTGAAGCCCGCTGCGAAGGTATCGGCGGTGCAGGGATCGCTGGCGGTCGAGCCTTCCCTGTTCGTGCGGGTGTTCTGGTTCGACGTGCTGTTCGAACGAGCGGTGATGACGTTCACCATGTCACCGTCGACGATGTTGAAGCGGCGAGCGTCGACCGAGTTGATCTCGACCCACGGCTCCGGCTCTGCCTCGACGTTGAAGGGATTGTTGCGGGTGACGGGGCCGCCCTGGAAATGCTCGACGCACCGGATGGTGGTGAGCACGAGCGGATATCCCGTTGCGACGGAGCCCGTCGGTGTGGTGGCGTGGGTCGTCGACAGGAGATCGAGCGTCGGCGTGCCGCCGGTGGTGTTCTTGCCCCAGACGAGCGCCAAGTCGTCGCGCGGAGTCTCGTACGGCTCGGTGTGAGCCGGGAAGATCCGAGCGAACTCGTGGATGCCGGACCCGTAGCTCACCGACGGCTTGTCGGAGAGCTTCTTGAACTCGCGATAGGTCCACTTGCCGGTCCACTCGACCGGACCCGTCCAGTCGTTCAAGAACAGACGCCCGAGGTACCCGGCGTTCACGAAATTGTCCGCGACGTCCCAGTGCACCTCGGCGTTGTTGTAGAAGACGCGGCGGTTCTTCAGCCACGCCCAACCCCAGCGGTTGTACGTGAGCGACGGACCGGTGGTCGCGTCCCGGTTGCGGGCCTTGACGTTCTTGGTCCAAGCAGACCACGCGAAAGCGGGGCCCGTGTAGCCGTTCGCGGCCTCGTACTGAGACCCGGTTAGGGAGGTGTTGTACGCCTCGTAGTAGATCCACACGGTGCTACCGGCAGTGAGCGCCCCCTCGTCGGTGGCGCCGGCGAACGTCGGGGCCAGTGGCGAGCACATCTCCTTGTAGACGTTCTGCGCGACGACCTCGCTGCCGTACAGGATTCTGCCGGCACCGCCCGCCGTGGCCGTCTCATTCAAGGAGAGCGCCTCGAAGTCGTCGGTCGCTGCCGTAGGAGTCCAGCCGTAGCGCGCGTAGAGCTTCGTCCAAGTCGTCGCGTTGTCGGCCCAACCGTTCGAGACCTTGATGTGCGAGAACGCACTCGCGTCGTTGAGCGCCTTGGCGAAACGGAGCAACCATTCCATGTCCGACTTGCTGCTCTCCTTCGGCGCGCGAGCACGCTCGCGCCACTGGATCCAGCGGCCGGAGTTCGTCACCGAGCCTGCCTCCTCCACGTGCGAGCAGGCGGGCAGCAGGTACGTGACGCCACTGCCCTTGCGGTCGCAGGCGGCCGTCTCGGTCTCGAACATGTCCTGGACGACCAGCATATCGAGGTTCTTGAGACCCGCGCGGACCTTCGCCTGGTTCGGTTCGGTGACCGCGGGGTTCTGGCCCCAGACGTAGCATGCTCTGATGTCGCCGTTCGCCATCTCACGGAAGGCGTTGATGTGGTCGGTACCGTTGCCGCGAGGCCACTGACCGAACCATGCCTCCATCTTGGCTTGGGTGACCTCGCCCGAGGAGCTCGGATTGAGCGTGCGATCGCCGAACCACGCCTGCGTCATGTTGAAGAAGCCCACCTGCTGCATCCCAACATTGCCACCGGGGACGAGGGGGTCCTTGCGCAACCACGGATCGACTGTCCTCGTGTAGCTGCCGGTGGTCTCCGTGCGCCACCCGAACAGCAGGTTCAGGTACTGCGGGAACGTCTGGCCCATGGTCGGGTTGCCGGAATAACCGGGGATCGAGTCGAACAGGTTGCCCATGTCGGTCGAGCCCTGGACGTTGTGGATGCCGCGCAGTGCGTTGATGCCGCCGCCGGCGCGTCCCATGTTGCCCATCATCGTCTGCAGGACGGCGTAGGCGCGGATGTTCTCCGACCCCACCGTGTGCTGGGTGGCGCCCATGGCGTACAGCAGCGTCGCCACGCGATACGTGGACTCGTTGACCACACCGCCGGAAACGCTCGTCGAACTGCAGCGGCTGTTCGCGATGAACGCGTCGCCGACGAACGTGATGTCCTCGGCGGTGCAGCCGCAGATGTCGACGACCGCGGTGGAATCGTAGTGCGACACGTGGTGCTTGAGCTTCTGGTACACGCATGAGGAATCGGTGATGTCCGCCGCGAGATCGAGGATGCCCGTGACCGACTTGCCGCCGATGGTCAGGTTCGTCGTCGAGTACGTGTAGCCCGATGTCTTCACGCGAGCGTCGGTGTACTTGGTCCACGCGCCACCGGAGGCGAGGGTGTTAATGACCTCGGTGCCGTCGTCGGCCGTGAAGGTACGGCTCACCGACGAGTTGTCGTTCAGGAACGCCTTGTAGGCTGTCTTCACGGCATTGCCGTCGGCCAACGCCTCGACGGTCGTGATGATGTAGTTGATGACCCCGTTGATGAACGCGATGTCCGTGCCCGGACGGATCCGGACGTAACGATCGCCGCGCGTGGTGTCGCACTGGAGGGCGGTGCGCGTCTTACGGGGGTCGACGACGATCAGCTTCGCGTTGGGCTTGAGTGGGTTCCCCGACGCCGTGGAGAAGCGGGCGTGGTTGATGTGATTGAAGACCGCTGGATGGTTCTCAGCGGGGTTGCACCCGATGGCGAAGACCAGCGTCGCGTTGGCGATGTCGTTCCAGTGGTTCGTCATCGAGCCTCGTCCGAATGTGCGGCCAAGACCGGCCACGGTGGACGAGTGTCATATGCGGGCCTGATGCTCGACGTTCGTCGTGCCGAAGTTCGCGACGATCTTGCGATACAGGTAGTTCTGTTCGTTGTTCGCGTGAGAGCACCCGAAGAACATCACGCCTTCGTCGGTGCCGTTCGGCCTCGCGCCGTTGATCGTCCCCGACGCGTCGAGAGCGATTGCCCCGCGTGCGCTGACGAACCCGGAGGCGATCTCGCTCATCGCGGTGTCGACGGTTATCGCGTTCCACGCGCCGTTGCCGGTGCGCTTGTAGGCGGCGCCGGACAGTGCGTTCGGATTCGTCGACACGCCGAGCCTGCGCGTGTTGTTGACGAGCTGGAGGGCGCCGGCGCCCTTCGCGCACAGCCCGCCCTGGTTGATGGGCGACGCGCTGTCGCCCCAGATGTCGATGACATCCCCGATCGCGATGCCTCGGGCAGCGCTGGCCGCGGTCGCTACCGCGACCTGCTGTCCGCAACTTGCCGAGCAGTACGGGCACGTCGTGTTGAACGTGGTGTACGCCACGTCCCCGACTGCCCCTAGCGCCGGCTCGGTCCGCGCTATCCAGTCGACGCCCGCCGCCCCTGCGGCGGCCGCAGCCGCGCTCGCCTTGACGAACGCGCGACGCGACAGCTCGAATCCTGCCGGTCCCTTGTCTCGTGTGGCCATACCCTTTCCCTCTCTGTCAGTCCTCGCCCCGCTAGGGGCCGATGAGACTAGCCTCCACACCGTCTGCCGGGATCCCCCGGCGAGATGACGCTCACATTGCCTCCTTCCTCGTCGCGCCGTCCGGTGCGGAGAAAACGAAAGACCGCTCATCGCGTACGCCCGAGAAAGCGCGTAAGCAGAACGGTCTCAGAAACCTCGACGCATAGACTCTCCCTTACCCCAGAAGACACTCACGCCCGGTCGTCGACTTGCCGGCGACGGCCGCGCGCTAGGCTTGGTCTCCTTTCCAAGTGGGGAGGCGCCCGCGTTTCCGCTGACACCCTATCGGCCGGGCGACCATGGCACTTGGCGGTAGGTCGCAGGGCTCGGAGACTCATGCTTACTTATCAACGGCCCGCCGTGTCTGGTTCCGGGACACCGGCGAAACCTTGTAACTCTTGTTACAACCGCACATTACAGGGACGCCCCGGGTTTGTCAATCGCCACCATAGGGAATGGGCGTCCTCACGAGTCGCCCTTCTTCTTCATGAAGCGCTCGGCGAACTGCTCCGCATCGTAGACGTCGATGCCCAACAGGACCGCGATCCGGCGCAGACCTGGGTTCTGCGTGCAGAGCACTCGCGCCTGCTTCGCCATCGCCAGCAGGATCGCGTCGCGCATCGCGATGTCGAGCTTGCCCATGAGGTCGCGGCTGTCGGTCTCCGAGTGCGGCTCGCCGACAATGATCTCGCCGAGATCGACCCCGTCAACCACGCGACCGACGTACGGTTCGTGCTCCGTATCGGGCACCACGAACCGCCAGCGCGGGACCGCCATGGACCTGACCAGGCCGGCGTCCACCATCGCCTGCACGAAATCACCCGTGACGACGAACCGGCGGCGACGGCGCGAGAGCGGGATCAGCAGGAGGAGCAACGGCGACAGGCACCAGCCCCATTGCGCCGCGGTGCGCGGGATGAGCTCTCTCGTCAGCCCGCCCTGCGGCCAGCCCCAGACCTGGATCTGGTTGTTGCCCCGGTCGGAGACGTAGATACGGCCGCGAGCGCCGAGCGAGATGTCGTTCGGAAAGCTGAATTGACCGGGGCCGACGCCCTGCCCGCCGAAAGCCGTGAGCGTATCTCCCTTCGGGGAATAGATGTCGACCTGATGCGACAGCGCGTCGACGACGTACAGACGCCCCTTGTCGTCGAGCGCCACACCACGAGGCACCCCGGTCGTCTGGATGAGGGACTTGAACGCGCCGCGTCGGTCGAAGACCTGTATGCGGCGGTTGCCTCCATCGGCGACGTAGATGGTGCCGTCGGGCGCTACGGCGACGCCGTTGGGGAAGAACAGGTCTCCGGGACTCTGACCCGACTGAGCGACCTGGGTCGTCTTGCCGAAGCGGGCCAGGAGGGCGCCCTTCTTGTCGAAGACCCAGATCTGGTGCTTCTCGGTGTCGAGCACGTCGGTGACGACGAGGTCGCCGCGCGCGTCGAAACACAGGGAGAGCGGTCCCCAATCGGCATCTCCGAGGCCGCTCGGCCGGTAGACGCGCTTGAACGTCCCGGTCGAGGAGAATACGAAGACCTGCTTGAGCCTGCGGTCGCTCACGTAGACGTCGCCCGAGGTCGGCTCCACCGCGATGTGCACGGGATTGTAGAGCGTGGTCGTCTCGACCCCGCGGATAGCGGAGAACGAACCCACCTGCTTCCCCGACGTATTGAAGATCTTCACCTGCCTGTTCCGATCGTCGGTGGCGTAGATGCGTCCTCCGGCGCCCACCGCCACCCCGGTCGGGCGCACGAGGGCGGCGAGCCTTTCGCCTCCGGTTATCGAGAACAGGTACTCGGGCGGTGTCAGGATCTCCCGGGTGGTGGCGGAGGGTAGGGGGAGCCGCTGGTTCGTGGTGAAGTAGTACGCGACCCAGCCGAGGGCGAGGAGCGCGGCGAGCAGCGCCGCCAGCACGAACATCCGGCGGCGTCGAGCGTGCTCGTTCACCGCCATCGCGTTGCGTTCCACACCTTCGTCGAGCGATGCCATTATGGCCTCTATCTCCCTATCCGCCACTGCCGCCTAGCCTCTTCAACGCTGCCCGCACGTCCGGGTCGTTCGGAGCGATGGACAGGATGCGTTGCCACGCGACGAGCGCCTCGTCCTTGCTGCCGGTCCGCTCGTACAGCGAGGCCACGAGCTTCGCCGCGGCGAGGTCACGCGGCTTCAGAGCGCTCGCGATGCGGGCCTCGACAAGAGCTTCCGCGGGGTCGGTCTTCTCCAAGCGTCTCGCCGCCGTCCACCGCACGGAGAACGGTCCGAGATCCTCGAGCGCATCGAGCGGCTTCTTGATGCCGGGAGCGTTGTCCACAGAGCGCCGGAAGTACTCGGCGGCGGACGCCCGGTCGCGCTCGGATAGAGCCAGGACGCCCATGTCGTAGTTCGCCTCCGGCATGTTCACGTCGAAGGCGAGGGTGATGTCGAGTTCGGCCCGGTACTTGTCCATCGAGCCCATGCCCTTGAACGCGTTGGCGAGCAGGTAATGCGAGTCCGATGCGTCGCGCCGGATGCGCAGAGCGGCCTGGAGCGAACGCGCGGCGTCCTCGTATCGCTTGAGTTCGAGCTGTGAGGCGCCCATGTAGTAGTAGGCCTTCTCGAGCCTTTGGTCCTTGCCCGAGTACTCGCCTCCCTCTACCAGGTCGATGACCTTGCGCCAGTACCCCTCGGCGACGGCCCACTGCTTGCCCGTCGTCGCGACCATCGCCAGACCGCTGAGGGCCGAGGCGTTCTCGGGCTGGATCTTGAGCGCCGCCTGGTACTCACGAACGGCTTCGCGATCCCTGCCGACGGAGACGAGCGCGTCAGCGAGCTTGATGCGCGCCCAAGGATCGGCCGGGCGCTTGCGCACGACGGCCTCGAGGTTGCTGATGATCCGCGCCGCCGGGGTGGACCGGCTCACAGCGAGCCTGTGCGAGATGTACGCGTACCCCAGGTACGCGACGACGGCGACGATGAGCGCGACCATGACGCGGATGAGCGTGTCGAGCGTGCGTTGCGATCTCCAGTCGACCACGAGGACCTCCGGGTGAGCGTCCCGAATTCGGGACGGTCAGATGTTCAGGTCGGTATGACACCTCAGGCAGAGCTGCGCGCCGCCGTAGGGCGCGATGAGGATGTTGCGGTAGTCGAGCCCTCCATGACAACCGTAGCACAGCCGGAGGTCATGAGCTTGGGTGAGCGAGGCCTGGCTCTGGGTGGTGCCGAATCCGATGTGGCAGTCGTCGCACACGTAAGGCTTCCCTTTCTTCTTCGCCACGTCGAAATGGACCGCGTGCTCGGCGAAGACCTTGTCCTTGATCGCGGTGGCGGGACGCTTCCGCATGACGCCGTGGCAGGGGACGCAGTTCCGCGCGACGAGCTGGCCGCGCTTGACCTGGTCGTGGTGACACTCCTGGCACCGCCGACGGTCGGTGTGGCAGACGTCGCAGTCCTCCGGGTCCGCCCTGCCCGCTTGCGCGTGAGAGCCCAGCCAGTCGACAGGGTGAGGCATGACGGTCCGGTGACATCGGGTGCACGAAGGCGACTCGTGACATGAAGCGCAAGCACCCCTCTGCCCCAGGAAGAGCGTCCCATGGGCACCGCGCCAGGCGACTTGCTTGTGGTCGGCCGGAACGACCGGCTTGCCACGCGTGCCGTCCTTGCGTTTGCGGCCGCGATGGCACTCGGAGCAGAACTCTGGCCGGTGGCACATGGAGCAGTACGCGCCATCGCGGCTCGCGACGACCTTGTGCTCGCCCTTCTCGAAACGCTTCGTGTGGTCGGGCGGCTTGAGGGTGAAGCCCTTCGGGTGACAGGCGTCGCACGACTCCGTCGCGACGAGACCCTGAGCCGCGTGGGTCAGGCCATGGCATCGGTAGCACGAGCGCATGTCCGGCTTGAGCACCCGCTCGGCTTCGTGCCCGAAGCGCGGATGGCAAGCGGTGCATGGGAAGTTGCGCCTCAGGTGCTCCGCATGCGCGAAGATGATCCGCCCCGGCGCGAAGGCATCGATATCAGGGTGGCAGTAGACGCACTGCCCCATCGAGGTCGCGCGCTCCGGGAAGACGCGCACCGCGGGCGTACGCGGCGTCGCGGGCAGCTGCGTCACGTAGCCGCGAGGCATCGGATCGACGTCCACGTCTTCGCGACGATGGCAGGCGTCGCAGTCCCGGGCGGCCCGATGGCACATCATGCACTGGTTGACGCCGAGCTTGCCGCGCGTGGCGTGTGGCCGGGCCTTCCAGTTGCGCACATGAGAAGCCGGGCGGAGCTTGAACGACGGCGCATGGCAGTCGCGACAGCGCGAGGTGGCGAGCTCGCCCTGAGGCCCGTGACTGATCCCGTGGCAGTTGAAGCAAGCCTCCATGGGCGGGCGGTACGTACGTCCGGACTCGTGCGGACGGCGGTAGTGGCACGCCGCGCAGGAGACCATGAGGTGGTTGCCGTGCGTGAAGATGATGCCGGGCACTTTCGACTCGGCGATCCTTAAGTGGCAAGGAGCGCACTGCTCGGCCTGCACCTCCCCGGTCACCTCGACGGGAGGCGCGATCTCCCCCAGGCCCGCGGAGGGGGGCTCGTGCAGAAGGACGGCGACGGCCAATAGGCACGTCGCCGCCCCCCAGAAAGCTGCACGCTTGAACGTCATATGTTCACTGCCTCACCGGCTCCAGGGCAGCCAGCCCTTCACCGCGGCGACTATGCGCGCGAGCGGGTTCTCTTCGCTCGCCTGCACCTTCTGATGTATCAGCGAACCGGCCTTCGCGCCGAACGACTCCTCCGAACCGCGATGGCACTTTCGGCAGGTCGCCGCCACCTGTTCCGGACTCACCTTCGAGGACGCGTCCGACGAGGGCAGGATGTCGTGCGCCCCGTGACAGTCCCAGCACGCCGGCGCATCCGGAGCGCCGCGCTTGTACGCGGCACCATGGTAGTAGTCGTCGTACGAATCGTACTTGTCCTTGTGGCACCGGGCGCACACGCGCAACGCGGAACCGTGCAGCGCCGCCTTCCCGACCGCTGTGTCGAGCCGCTGGATGTAGTGTCCTCCGTGGCAGGAGGAGCACGTCGCGGTCTTGAGGTTGCCTTCGATGAGCTGTTGACCGTGGATGGACTCCACGTACACGCGTCTGACTTTCTCGTGGTCGTGGCACCCCTGGCATGCGAGCGCCGCGTTCACGCTCCAGACCTTCGTAGAGTCGAGATTGTCGTTGTACTTGAAGTCGACGTGGCATGCTCCGCAGGTGAGCGAACGGTGTGCCGAAGCGTCGACTCCGGTGACCTGGTAGGACTTGAGACCGGTCGGGGAGACGCGGGTCAGGTTCTCGTTGCCGTGGCAGACCTCGCAACCGTTGCGCGCGTCGAAGGTGAACTCCTTCGTCGTGCGCCAGATGATCCCGTCGCGGTCGTGGCAATCGTCGCACCACGCCTTGTCGTGACACATCATGCACTTCGTGCGGAGCTCGCGCTCGCCCGGTACGACGTGAGGCGTCTTCACCCAGTCCCACGTATGGAAGGAGGGACGCAGGCGTTCGCGGGGCGTGCGATGACAGTCCTTGCACTCGCCCGCGGCGATGAGGCCCTGAGGTCCGTGCCGGAGGTTGTGGCAGTTCCAGCACTCCGGCATCCTCGGCACAGCGGTGCCCTCGGGACGGTGCGGGAACGCCGTGTGGCAACTGCTGCACGCGATGAGCAGGTGGTACGCATGCTTGAAGATGATCTCCGAGCTCTTCGAGTCGGCGATGCTCGCATGGCACGGAAGACACTTCTCCGCGAAGACCACACCGCTGATCTCGATCGTCTCCGCCGAAGCCGTCGCAGGCCCGACGAGCAGCGCCGCGAGGGACATCCCGGCGAGCACCAGCGCCACCCGAAAGCCGGTGCGCTTTCCTCCTGCCGCTGCCTTCATCCCTTACCCCTTCCTTCCCCGGCCACGGATGCCGGGCCCCATCTCGCTATGTCACCCAGGACCGGACCGTGCCGAAGATGCCGCCGATGCGGCGTCTCGCGGCGCGGATGAACGAGTAGACCGGGTTGCGCGAGAGCGCCTCCCCCCTGCGATGGATGATCGTCGAGTAGCTGAGGTACTCGTCGTTCACGTTCCGATGACACTGCCCGCACGTGAGCGCGATCCCGGTCTCGTTGAGCCGAGACCGTCTATCGCTGGAGGGCAGGACGTCGTGCCATCCGTGACAGTCCCAGCAAGCGGGGGCGTCGCTCGCCCCGCGACGGTAGGCGGAGCCGTGGTAGTAGTCGGCGTAGCTGTCCCAATAGTCTTCGTGACAACGTCCGCAGATCCGTCGGCCCTGCGCGTGCAGGCTCGCCTTGCCGTCGGGGTTGTCCTTCAGACGCTCGATGCCGTGGGAGCCGTGGCAATCGCCGCAAAGCGGCTTCTGCAGATCCTGGTTCTCGATCTCCGCGCTCGAGTCGGCGGTCAGGCTGTGGACTCCCTGGCCGAAGGCCTGGAAGGCGTCCTTGTGGCAGTTCTTACAGGCGAGCTTCGCTGTCCGGCGCCAATCGGCGTCCGTTCGGTGCGGCGCTGAATACGCGAAATCGACGTGACACCCCGTGCACTGGATCTTGCTGTGCGCGGAGCCCTGCATCACCGCCTCGTCGACCCAGTAGCTGATGAGCGCACCCGAACGGAGACGGACCAGGTTGCGGTCGCCGTGGCAGACGAGACATCCCGACTTGCCGGCTGTCGGCAGCGTGAAGTCCATGTCGTAGCGGCCCGCGGCGGGCGTCGTCGTCTTCGCTCGCGCCGCGGCCTTGGGCTCGGAGGTGCGAGTGCTCGTCACCGCCGCCGAAGCGCTCTTCGAAGGGACGGCGGCGGCCGGGACCGCGCACGACAACGCCGCGGCCACTAGGGCCGCGGTCGTCAGCGTGACACTAATGACACGGGACACCGGTCCATCACCTTCGCGTAGGTCACTCCGCCTCTGTGAGCACGGACGGGGACACGTGGCCGGCCTCCGGGGCCGGGAAGGCCGCCTCTGCCGAGAACGCCGGTGCCGTGTGCCCCGGGGGCTCCTCGTGACCTTGTCCCTCGCCGTGGTCGGCGCGGCCGCGGTCGAGGAAGTTCAGCCCGAAGAAGTTCAGGAACGCCGGTAGGTCCTCGCTCACCGAGAGGTAGACATGGATGGTCGTCAGGATGATGAAGAGCCAGTTCAGCACATAGTGGACCATTCGCGCGTACCAGCCGGCGAGGTCCACGCTGCCGACGAGGGCGCCCAGCCACCAGCCGAGCAGGAGTTCCCTCGGGCTGTGCCCGAAGATGAACGGCTGAGTGAGCAGCGCGAACCCCGTGAGCGCCTGTGCGAACAGCAGCGGAGCGAAGATGATGTATGTCGACTTCTGCATGACGTTGTACTTGCCTAGATGCGGCTTCGAAGGCTTGACGAAGATGTAGTACATGAGCACCTGCGGCATCGTCACCAGGTCGCGCCGGGTGATGGCGAACTCCTTGTAGTCGCGCTGACGCGCGCGGAAGGCGTACCACAAGCGCCACACGAGGTTGATCGTCACGACGATCATCGCGATGTAGTGGACCCAGCGCATCGCGGTGCGGCCGCCGTTGAAGAACGGGAACCGGATGTACATGCCGGAGAAGCCGAGCAGGATCATGCAAGCCACGTGCTGGAAGTGAAGGAACTTGGGCAGCCACGGTATCTCCGGACCCTCGTGGTGCGGCCACTCCCAGTTCACGAAACGCCGATACGCCCGCTTCGAGAGGATGTTGCCGAAGAAATGGCATGCCAGCGCGATGACTATCACCGGATAGAGCGTGGTGAAAATGACATCGAGCCAGACGTTGATCTGTGTCAGTGCTATCGCTGACACCCCCTTACCCGAGTGGAGTCTCCGCGACCGTCACCAGGTCCTGCGCGCCTGTACGCCGGAGGCTTCGCGGACGGCCGTGCGAGTTTGTAACTCTAGTTACGCACAATAGTGACCGGCCGCAGAGGTGTCAACGCGAAGGCGGCGGTCCTTAAGACCCGAAAGCGACGAACGGTCGTCCCGTCACTCACACATCCTCCCAGGCCAGCGGCCCGCTCCAGGGGACTCCCGCAAGGTCGAGCGCGGTCCGAGCGGCGGTGTCGTCGTCGCGCGGCACGCGCATCGCGATACCGCAGTGAGCCCCGAGAGCGTGCGGCGTCGGGACGGGGACGACGCCGACGGATGCCGCACGCAGCGCCTCCTCTCCCCGCAGCGCCTCGTGGGTGGAGGGGAAACCGAAGACGACGAACGGTCGCGTCGCGCGAGCGCTCACGAGACGAGGTCCCGCAGCGCCCCGATGACGAGGTCCACATCGTCGTCAGTCGTCGACCAGCCGAGACCGAGACGCAGCGCCCCCTTGTCGATCGTCCCGAGCGTCCTGTGCACCCAGGGGGCGCAGTGAAGGCCGGCTCGCACGGCGATGCCGTAGCGCTTGTCGAGCAGGAAGGCGAGCCTGTCCGCATCCACCTGGTCGTGCGTCATGGTCACGATCGGGACGCGCGGCTCGCCGGGTACGGGGCCGAGCACGCGGAAGCCGCCGATCTCAAGCACAGCCTCGTGCAGCCTGGCGGTGAGACGCGCCTCGCGGGCTCGAACGCCGTCGCCCTCCTTCGCGAGGAAGGCCGCGGCGGCGCCCAGACCCGCGATGCCGGGCGTGTTCGGCGTCCCTGACTCGAAGCGCTCCGGACGGCTCGAGGGCTGTTCCGGCGAGGCGGACGAAGCGCCTCCCGTACCGCCTTCGACGAGGGGGACGGGCTCGCAGGACGGCGACAGGCAAAGCAGCCCGATGCCCTGCGGCCCGAGCATCCCTTTGTGCCCGGAGACCGCGTACGCGTCCGCGCCGATCGAGGAGAGATCCACGGGAAGATGTCCGCAGGCCTGCGCCCCATCGACCACCATCAGCGCGCCGGCGGCGTGCGCGATGTCGGCGAGGTCGGCCACGGGCTGTATCGCGCCGGTGACGTTCGATGCGTGCTGACAGACGACGAGGCGTGTCGGCGCGGCGCGCACCGCCGCCTCCACAGCGTCGGCGTCGACGAGGCCGTTCGCGTCCGCTTCGACCACTTCGACCGCGACGCCGGCGATGCTCGTGGCGTGCAGCGGACGAACCACCGCGTTGTGCTCGACCGAGGATACGACCACCCTGTCCCCGGGTCGAAGCAGACCCTTGAGCGCCAGGTTGAGCGCGTATGTGCAGCCCGGAACGAAGATGACGTCTCTCAAATCGGGCACACCGAGGAGAGACGCGCACGCTCCGCGGGCACGGTGCACGAGGCGTGAAGCGGCAAGCCCCATCGCGTACGCGCCGCGGCCGGGACTCGCGCCGTGGACGGTGAGGGCGTCCACGACAGCATCGACGACGGGACGCGGTTTCGGCCACGACGTCGCTCCGTGGTCGAGATAGACCGTCGTCTTCGGTGGGCCTCCCATGCCCGCGCCCCTAGCCGTGACCGCCGCCGGCCATCATGTCCGCCGCGTGCTCGAGCTGGTCCGCGACGAAGCCGAACGCCTCGCGCGCTCCCTTCTCGCTCCCGGGAAGGTTCACCACGAGGGTGAGACCGCGCTGTCCCGCCACGCCCCGCGAGAGCATCGCCCTGCCCGTCACCTCGAGGCTGCGCGCCCTTATGGCTTCGGCGATCCCGGGCACCTCCCGGTCGCAGGCGGCGAGCGTCGCCTCGGGTGTGACGTCCCGCGGCCCGAGTCCGGTCCCGCCGGTCGTGAGAACGACGTCGGCACCGATCCCGTCCGCCGCGGCGACTATCGCGCACGAGACGGCCTCCACATCGTCGGGCACGATCTCGCTCGAGACGACCGTCCAGCCGCGACCTTCCGCGAGCGAGACGAGCGCGGCGCCTGCTGTGTCGGACGCCTCTCCCGCGGCGCGCGAGTCGGAGCATGTCACGACGGCGACGCGAAGAGCGCTCACAGCGACCCTTCTTCCCGGTCGCACGTCCCGTCTCCTAGGCTCTCGACCCGGACCTCGTCGCCCACGCGCACGTCACCCGGGACGCGGACGACCGCGAATATGCCCTCCCGCGGCATGACGCAGTCGCCGGCCTGATAGTAGATCGCGCACTTCGTGTGACAGACCTTGCCGATCTGGCTCACCTCGATCAGGGAGTCCTGTCCGACACGCAGAACCGTGCCTATCGGCAGCGAGACGAGATCGATCCCGCTCGTCGTGATGTTCTCGGCGAAATCGCCGGGCCCGACATCGAGCCCCTTCGCGACCATGGTGTCGATGGACTCCTGAGCGAGCAGGCTCACCTGCCGGTGCCAATCGCCCGCGTGAGCGTCCCCCGCGAAACCGCGGTCGAAGACGAGCTCGCCGCATTCTCCAGGCGTCTTGCGTACGGTCTTGCGCTCCGAGAGGTTCACGGAGACCACGACACCGGCGTCCACGCTCATGTCGCCTCCCCGCGCACCCATGTCCCGGACCGGCCGCCTTCCTTGCGAAGCAACATCACGTCCGAGACGACCATCCCGCGGTCGACCGCCTTGCACATATCGTACAGCGTCAACGCAGCTACCGAGGCGGCGGTCAGCGCCTCCATCTCCACGCCCGTGCGGTCGAGGGTCTCGGCGGTCGCCCGCACCCGCACGCCTCCCGTCTCGGGCTTCAGATCGACAGCGACGTGCGTCAGCGAGAGCGGGTGGCACAGCGGGATGAGCTCCCATGCCCGCTTCGCGGCCATGATGCCCGCGAGCCGCGCGGCGGCGAAGACGTCGCCCTTGGGGGCAGCGCCCTCGGCGATCATCGCCAGCGTCGTCGGCGCCATCTTCACGAACGCGCCGGCCACGGCCAGGCGGTGCGTCGGCGGCTTCTCCGAGACGTCGACCATGCGCGCTGCGCCGTTCGAGTCGACGTGCGTGAGACCGCCCACGGCTTCCTCTCCCATATCATCCTCCGATCTGAGACATGCGCCGAGAGGTCCCGACGCGCATCGCATGGCTCTCGGGCTTCGCCGCGAGCGCCTGCCTCACGAGCGCGCGCAACTCCTCGCGGTCCGCGCCGCGCCGCAGGGCCGCGCGGGCGTCTATCTCCTCGTCGCTGAAGAGGCAGAGACGAAGCCTCCCGTCCGCGGTCAGCCGCAGACGGTTGCACTCGCCACAGAAGTGGTGGGACAGCGGCGAGATCACCCCGAGCGTACCCCGAGCCTCGGGGAAGCGGTAGTAGCGCGCGGGCCCCCATCCACCGGGCGCGTCCTCGCGCCCCACGGGCGTGAGGTCCCCGAGGCCGGCGGCCGCGCCGGCGGCGCCCAACCGCTCGAGGATCTCGTCGGCCGGCACGTGGTCGTCGCGCGTCCAACCCGTCACGCCATCGGCCGGCTCGGCGTCGCTCGCGTCGTCGCCGACCGGCATGTACTCGATGAAGCGCACGTGGAGCGGCCTGTCGACGGTCAGGCGGGCGAACGCCGCGAGATCCTGCCCCAGGGAGCGAACGACCACCGCGTTGACCTTGATCGGATCCATCCCGGCATCGAAGGCGGCTTCGATGCCCGCGAGCGCGTCTTCGAGCCGGCCTCCGCGCGTGACCCGCGCGAACACCTCCGGATCGAGGGAGTCGATCGACACGTTCACGCGCCGCAGGCCGGCGTCGGCCAGCTCGCGGGCGAAGCGCGGGAGAAGCGTCCCGTTCGTCGTGAGCGCGATCGACTCGAGCCCGGTGATGTCGCGCAGCCGCCTCACGTGGTCGACGATGCCGCGGCGCACGAGCGGCTCCCCTCCGGTGATGCGGATCTTCGAGATGCCCTCCGCCACCGCCGCATCGGCGAACCGCTCGATCTCCTCGTACGTGAGGATCTCGCCCGGCTCCCTCCAGGAGACGCCGTCCGGCGGCATGCAGTAGACGCACCGGAGGTTGCATCGGTCGGTGACCGAGATCCTCAGGTAGTCGATGCGGCGTCCGAACGCGTCGGTGCCCATCAGAGATCGCCACCGGAGAGGAACGTCCGCTCGATGAGGTCGGCGACGGCCGCGTGATCGTCGAGACCGAACACGGGGGCGTCCCCCGCGGCGAGGTCCGGGGCGTCGGTCACGAGCGCGAACAACTCCTCGGGCCCGCTCACGAGCTCGTCGGAGCGGGCTCGCCGCGCGACCTCGATGCGCACTCTGGCGACGCGCTTGAAACCTTCGGTGAGGAGTATGTCGACGTCGCCCGCGGCCTGCGCGAGTTCGTCGAGCGTGCGCTCGCGGTCGACCGACCGCACGAGAGCGAGACGCGTGGGCGAAGAGACCATCGCGACGTGGGCTCCGGCGCGCGCGTGGCGCCACGAGTCCTTCCCCGGCACGTCGATCTCGACGTCGTGGACATGATGCTTCACGGTCGCGACGCGCCAGCCGCGCCCGACGAGCACGCGCACGAGCCCCTCGAGGAACGTCGTCTTGCCCGAATCGCTCTTGCCGACGATCGATATGATGGGAACCTGCCGCACTAGAAGCAGCCGAGGTCGCAGTTGTGCACCTTCACTCCCGCGCGGTCGGCGGCGGCGCCGGCGACCTTGTAGGGCACGCCGAGGTCCTCGGCGAGTCTGCGCAGCACGGGGCACGTGACGCGCCCGTCGACAGCCTTCGCCTCGACGGCTTCGACCAGTTCGGGGGTGACGGCGTCGGCCCAGCGCGGGTCGACGGTCTTCTCGCTACCGGAACTCATGATGGGGTCCCTTCTTCCATGTCGAGACGGATGCAATCCACGAGCGCGCCCTCGGAGTAGGAGCCTTCACCCTCCGGAAGCACCATGAGGCAGTTGCCTCTATGAGCTGCGGTGAGCAGCGCGGACGACTGGCTCCCGGCGAGGGAGACCTCGAAGCCGTCCGCGATGCGCAAGAGCGAAGCGCGCATGTAGTAGCGGCGGTCCTGCTTCTTGCGCACGTCGTGAGCGAGCCGAGCGGTCGTGCGCGGCCGGTCGAGCGAGGCGAAGCCCTGCATGAGGCGCAGCGCCGGACGGACGAAGACCTCGAATCCGACGAACGTGCTCGTCGGGTTCCCGGGCAGCCCGAAGAAGGGCACGCCGCGGATGGAGCCGAGCGTCTGCGGGTTGCCCGGCCGCATGGCCACCTTGCAGAAGGCGAGCTCTCCGATCTCCTCGAGCACGGGCTTGACGTAGTCGAAGTCGCCGACGGAGACCCCCCCGCTCGTCACGATGAAATCGGCTTCGCCGGCGGCGCGCAGGAAGGCTTCGCGCGTGACGCCGGGGTCGTCGGTCACGACCGGGTACCGCAGCGGGACGCCGCCCGCGGCCAGGACCTGCGCCGCGATGGAGTACGAGTTCGAGTCGCGGATCTTGCCCGGTCCCGGCGTCTCGGCCACGTCGACGAGCTCGCTGCCGGTCGCCAGCACCGCCACGCGCGGACGGCGGAAGACCGATGCCTCGGCATGACCGGTCGAGGCGAGCAGGCCGATCGCGGCCGGCCCGATCACCTCGCCCGCGCGAAGCACCACATCCCCCGCGAGCACCTCCTCGCCGCGGCGGCGCACGTGGTCGCCGGCCTCGGCGCCGTGCAGGACGCGCACCGTCCCGCCGGCGCCGCCATCCGCTTCGCCGGGCTCGGTGCGCTCGACCATCACGACGGCGTCAGCGCCGTCGGGCATCGGCGCGCCGGTCATTATGCGCGAGACCTCGCCTGTGCCGAGCGCGACCGTGGGGCTGTCGCCCGCCGCGATGTGCTCCACGACGCGCAGCGTCACAGGGGCGCCCGCCGTGTCCTGGGCTCGCACCGCGTAACCGTCCATCGCCGAGTTGTCGAAGGGAGACACGTCGATGTCCGAGACCGCGTCCTCGGCGAGGACGCGGCCGAGCGCTTCGAGCAGGAGCACGCGCTCCTGCGCGAGCCGCGCCACGCGAGCGAAGACGAGCTCGCGGGCTTCCTCGACACTCATGACGTTCATGGACGGCCCTCCGTCGTGCGCACCCGCTCCGGATGCGTGTAGACCACGAGCTTCCCTCCGCGCGCGTATCCGACGAGCGTGATGCCCAGCTCGCCGGAGATCTCGGCGGCGAGGTCGGTCACGGCGGTACGGGACACCACGATAGGTACCCGGGCCTTCGCCGCCTTCACCGCCATCTCGTAGCTGATCCGTCCGGTGGTGAGCAACACGGCGTCGCCCGTCGACAGGCCGTCGAGCCAGGCGCGGCCGAACAGCTTGTCGAGCGCGTTGTGCCGTCCGACGTCTTCCCGCAGCAGTACGAGCGCGTCTCCGCGGGCGAGAGCGCAGGCGTGCATGCCGCCCGTGTCGCGATAGGCCGCGGCCTCGCGCGACATGAGGCGCATGAGCCCGTAGAGAGCGTCGGCGTCGACGGGGCCGCCGCCATCGACGTGCTCGAGGTCGCGCGCATGCCCCACGGAGGAGAACGTCACGCCCGTCCCACACCCCGACGTGAGGTACCGCGTCTTGTGGACGAGGTCGTCGGGGACGGACTCGCTGCTGGAGACCCATACCATCCCGCGCTTCGTGTCCGCCTCGACACTGCGGAAAGCGGCGCGGTCGGCGAGGAGCCCTTCGGAGACGAGGAAGCCGACGGCGAGTTCGTCGAGGTCGGCGGGGCTCGCCTGCACCGTCGCGACCTCGACGTCGTTGAGATGGATGGTGACGGGGCGCTCGCTCGGCAGACCGCGGGGACGGCGCGTCGCGGTCTCGAAGACCGACAGTCGCACCGGCGCCTCGGGACCGAGCGGCGCCGAACCGTCGCGGACCTCTGCAAGGTCTTCGGGCGTGTTGACGTTCACGAGACTGCGAAGATCGGGATCGACGGCGCGCAGGTCTTCGACGGAGACTTCGACGACCGGTACGCTCCCGAAGAGCGTGACGAGACGGCGACGCCCCGTCGCGAGCGCTTCGCGCGCGGCCTCGAGGCATTCGACGTGATAGAGCGCGAGAAGCGGTTCGGGGCCCTTCTCCGTCACGGGAACGACTATGCGCGCACCGTCGCGAGCGGCCCACAGGGCTCGCACGACCCCAGCGCTCAACCACGGCATGTCCGCGGCGACGGCCAGCACCCAGTCGTCGCTCGCGTTCGCGAGCGCGGTCACGAGCCCGCCGAGCGGTCCTTGGTGCGCGACCTCGTCGACATGGATCTGCACGCCCGCGGAGAGTCCGGCGTCCTCGACCGCCTCGGGGCGGTTGGTGACCACCATCGTGTGCGCGCACACTCCCGCGACCACCTCGACGACTCTAGCCAGCAGCGATTCACCGTCCACGGTGAGCATCGTCTTGTCGACACCCATGCGCAGGCTGCGGCCCCCCGCGAGCACAGCGGCGGTGACCGGGATGCGGTCGTCGGTCGTATTCACGTCAGGATCGCCTCCTCGTACCATCGCTCTACGGTACCGCGAGGGCGCTGAGATGCGCCACGCGGACCGCCGTCGCCTTGAAGACCGCGAGCACGGGAGACCCGGGTGCGAGCCCGAGTTCGCCGACCGCCGCACGCGAGACGCTGGCAGCAAGGCGCACGCCACCGACATCCACACCCACCTGGAAGGTCGCTCCCCTAGGAGTCACTTCGACGACCACCGCCTGAAGCCGATTGCGCGCCGACGAGACCGGCGGCACCGACCACGGCTCGAACAGCAGCACATCCTCGGGACGCACACCGAGCGAGACCGCGGAACCGACGGCGACGTCGGCCACGGCCGCGATGGTCGCACCGCCGCAGTCGACCTCGATGAGGCCGTCGAGGGACGACACGACAGTGCCGAGGAGCGCGGGCGCCACGCCGAGGAAGGACGCGGTCCACGGATCGGAGGGCACCCCGACGACGTCGTCGGCCGCGCCCTCGGCGACGATGCGGCCGCCGTTCATCACGGCGATGCGGTCGGCGACCACCAGCGCCTCGTCCTGGTCATGCGTGACGTAGAGGGTCGTCACGCTCTCGCCGCGCAGGATGTCGGCGAACTCGCGGGCGAGCCGTCGCTTCAGGAGCGGGTCCGCCGACGCGAGCGGTTCGTCGAGCAGAAGCACCCGCGGCTCGACCGCGAGCGCGCGGGCGAGCGCGACTCGCTGCGACTCTCCGCCGGAGAGCGTGGCGACCGACCGGTCGCCGAAGCCCGAGAGCCCGACTCGGCCCAGCGCGCGCTCCACCGCGTCTCGCCGCCCGCCGGTGTCGGCGCCGCGAAGCCGCAGACCGTACGCGACGTTGTCGGCGACAGTCCCGCGCGCGAGCCACGGCCGCTGGAAGACGGCGGCCATCGCCAGGCGCGCGTCCCGGTCCCTGGAGGTGACGGCCCGCCCGCCGAGGAGTACCCGGCCGGCGTCGGGCTTCTCGAGGAGCCCGAGCAGGTGCAGCAGAGTGGACTTCCCCGAGCCCGACGGCCCGAGCAACGCGGACGTGGTGCCCGCCGGGACCTCGAAAGCAGGGACGTCGAGTGCGAACCCTCCGCGGAACGCCAGTCGCAGACCTTCGCAGCCGATCGAGACAGGGGAAGCCATCGGCTATCCCCTCTCCCAGCGCTCGCCGGACGTCTGCAGCCCGGTGAGCGCGATGTTGACCATCACGACGAGGAAGAGCAGCACGGCGCCGAGCGCGAGAGCGGCGCCGTAGCGGCCCATCCGGGAGTACTGGACGATCGCGGTCGTCATGACGCGCGTCTCGCCCGCGAGGTTGCCGCCGACCATCATGACGGCGCCGACCTCGGAGATGATCGCGCCGAAACCCGCCGCGACCGCGGCGACGAGTCCCATCCTGGCCTCGCTCAGCGCGAGGAGCGCCTCCTGCACCGGCCCCGCCCCCAGGGAGCGCGCCTGCAGCCGCAACTCCCGGGGCACGGCGGCCACCGCGGCGGCGGATACCGCCGCGACGACCGGGAAAGCGATGATCGTCTGGGCGATGATCATCGCCGGACGCGAGTAGAGCAGCCCCAGGCCGCCGAGCGGTCCGCGTCGCGACAGCGTCATCGCGACGACGAGACCGACGACGACCGGCGGCAGCCCCATCCCGGCGTTCGCGAGGACGAGCATGGCGCGGCGCCCGAACGAGCGGCGCGTTCCCAGCACGTATCCCGCGGGGATACCGAGCGCGAGAGCGAGGACGGCGGCCGTGAGCGAGACGCGCAGCGACGTCGCGACGACGCCCCACACGTCCAGGTCTCCGGAGCGCAGCAGGACGATGCCCTCCCGCGCCGCGTCGACGTAGATGCCCACGACCGCCTCTCTCCTACTTCGCGTTCGGGATGAAGAGCTGCTGCCCGTACTTCTCGACGCCGTACGAGCCGACGACCTTCTGCCCCTCGACGCCGATGATCCAGTCGGCGAACACCTGCCCGCCGGCCTGGTTCTTGGCGTCGGTGACGACGATGACGCCGTACTGGTTGAGCAGCGACTTGATGCCCTCGAGGAGGACCTCCATGTCGACCGTGTCCTTCATGGAGAGATAGGTCGCGCGGTCGACGAGCGTGTAGCCGCCCTTCTCCGAGGCGACCTTGAGGGTCTCGCCCATGCCCTGGCCGGTCGAGAGGTACCACGCGCCCGCGGGCTCGATCCCCGCCGCCGTCCACAACTTCTTCTCCTTCTTGTGGGTGCCGGAATCGTCGCCACGCGAGACGAAGACCGCCTTCGCCGCGACTATCGCGTCTAGCGCGTCGGTGGTGGTCTTGGAGCCCGCGATGCCCGCGGGATCGGCGGCCGGACCGACGATGATGAAGTCGTTGTACATCACGTCGCGGCGCTCGACGCCGAAGCCGCTCGCGACGAACGACACCTCGTCCGCCTTGCTGTGGACGAGGAGGACGTCGGCGTCCTTGGTCTCGCCGAGCTTGAGCGCTTCGCCCGTGCCGACGGCGATGACCTTGACCTTGTACTGCGGGAACGCCTTCTCGAAAGCCGGGATGAGCACGTCGAAGAGGCCGGAGTCCTGCGTCGAGGTCGTCGACGCGAGCACGAGCTCGGTCAGCTCCGGAGTGGGCTTCCCGGTCGTGGGGGCCGGTTTGGCGGCACACCCCACCACAGAGAAGAGGAACACGGCGGCGAGCAGGACACTCGCCGCGCGCCTGAGGACAGGCGCGACGGTACGATGGTGCATGTGCGTCTCCTTTCCGAGCGCGGGAGGCCGGAGGGTTTCCCCACCGACCCTATCGGTCCGGGCTCCATGGCCGTGGCGCCTGCAGGCGCGCCGTGGCGGTAGGCTCACCGGACTCGGAGAGTTATGCGCCGCGCTATCGCGCGGCATGGCGACAGGATAGCACGCCCGCGGGTCAGAGCGTGTCGCGCAGGTGGTCGAGGAACGCCTCGGCGGCACGAGTCGGAGTCGTACGCGGCACGACCGTCCACAACGGGCGCACGACCGGGAAGTGCCCCTCCGAGACCAGGGCGACGCTTCCGAGCTCGATCGCCTTGCTCGCGACCCAGCTGCTCACGACTGCGAGTCCGAGACCGCCCTCGACGGCGCTCACGATCGCCTCTCCCGTGCCGAGCTCGGCGACGACCCGCAGCTCGCCGGGGTCGAGCCCCGCCCGGCGCAGAGCGTCCTCGGAGGCGATGCGCGTCCCCGAGCCCTGCTCGCGAACGACGAAAGGCTCCTCGGCCAGCGCCGAGAGCTTGACGCCCTCGGTGGTCGCGAGCTCATCGCCGGGCGGGCAGATGAGCACGAGGTCGTCGCTTCCTCGTTCCTCGTACGCGACTCGCTCGCCCGGCATGCGGGCGCCGACCATTCCCAGCTGCGCCTCCCCCTCCTCGACGGCGCGCACGACCGCGGCAGTGTCCATTACGCGCAACTCGACGCTGACGTCGGGATGGTCGCGAAGGAACGCGCCGAGGAGCTTCGGCAGCACGTACTGACCCGGCGTCGTGCTCGCAGCGATGACCAGATGGCCCGAGACCGTTCCCGCGAGGTCGACGATAGCCTCGCGCGCGGCCTCGATCTCGTCGAGGACCTTGCGTGCGTGCGGCAGCAGCAGGCGTCCTGCCTCGGTAAGCTCGACCCGGCGGTAACGGCGCTCGAGCAGCGCCGCGCCGAGGTCGGCCTCGAGGCCCTGGACCTGCATGGTGACGGCCGGCTGAGAGACCCCGGTCACACGCGCGGCCCCGGAGAACGAGCCGTGCTCCACGACGGATACGAACGCGCGCAACTGCGGGATGTTCATGGCCCCTCCTTCGGGATAATGATACCTGATACCGCGCGAGACACAGGGCGCGCGGCCGGACGCCCGCCGCCGTGGTACATTCCGTGGCTAGGAGTGGGAATGGTTCCCACCGGGAGAGCGCGGAAGGCGGGCCTGTGTCGCACATCCACATCCCCGACGGCGTGCTCCCCGCTTGGCTGTGGGTGTCGGGATGGGCGCTCGCTCTCGGTCTGGTCTGGCTGGCGTCGCGGCGCGCGGTCGCGACCGACGCCCGACGCCGCGTGCCGCTGCTCGGGGTCGTCTCGGCACTCGTGCTGGTCTCGATGTCGAGCGAGATCGTGCCGCTCGCGTACCACGTCAATCTCACCGTCGTCGCCGGCGTTCTGCTCGGACCGTGGCTCGGTCTGGTCTCGGCGTTCGTGGTCACTCTCGTGCTCGCCCTCCTCGGCCACGGCGGCGTCACGGTGGTCGGATTGAACGCGCTCCTCATCGGAGCCGAGATGGTCGTCGGGGGGACGCTCTTCCGGCTGCTGGCGGGCGCAAGCGCGAGTTCGCGCCGCGTCCGGGGCGCGGCGGCCATCTCCACCGTGCTCACGCTGGCCATGACCACCGCCGCGCTCGTCGGCATCGTCGCGCTGGCCGGCTCGAGCCTGGCCGGCGGACGCGAGACGGGCGCGCTCGACCCCGGGAGCCTGCGGTTCGACAACCCGTTCTCGCACGGAGTGGTCGCTGTGAACACGCTCCGCGGTGAGAGCGATGCGCCCGCGCGCGGCATGTCCACGCGACGCTTCGCCGCCGTCGTCTTCACTCTCGGCCCCCTGGGCTGGGCGATCGAAGCGGCGGTGACCGCCGCTGTCCTCGGCTACGTGGCGCGCGTGCGACCCGGACTCGTCCTGGCCGCCGGACCGGCGCGCGGCGAGAAGCGCCTGCCTAGCCACGAGCGGGGGCGGCGCTGATGCGCGTGACCGCGGTCGACGCCGTCGCCGTGGGTGGCCGGTCCTGGCTACACCGCGCCTCGCCGCGCGCCAAGGTCGCCGCCTTCGCGCTCGTGCTCGTCGCGGTGGTCGCCAGCCGCAACGTGCTGGTGGTCGTCGCCGCGGGCACCGCGCTCGCCGCCGTGGCCGTCTCCGCGCGGCTCCCCGGCCGCATCGTCGGGCCCCTCGCCGCATACCCCGCGGTCTTCGCGCTGGCCTTCGCCTTCGCCGCCGCGCCGGACGTCCTCACCGCCGCGCTCTTCGTCGCCAAAGCCGCGACGGCGGCGCTCGCGGCGGTCGTCCTCATGTCGTCGACGCCATACCCGCAGGTCTTCGCGCTCGTCCAGCCGGCCGTGCCGGAGGTCGTCGGTGACGCGTTGCTGATGACGTACCGGTCGCTGTTCCTGCTCGCCGACGAGTTCGCGGCCGTGCTGCGCGCTGTCCGCCTCCGGTCGGGCCTGCGCGCCTGGCATCCACTGCGTTCGGCTCGCGCGAGCGTCCAGTCGCTCGGCGCGCTCGTGCTCTACGCACTCGACCTCGCGGAACGCGAGTACGACGTGATGCGCCTGCGCGGTTACGAGCGCCGGCTGCGCGTCGCGCTCCCGCCCGCGGACTCGCCCACAGTCGACGCCGCACTCGTCGTCGGCGCCGTCGCGGTGCTCGCCGTCGCCGCCGCTTGGCGGCTGGCCTGGTCGATGCTCGGCCCGTACAGCTGGCTGCCACCGCTCGTCGCGCTCGCATGCCTCGCTACCGCCGCCGTCATGGGAAGGAGACGCCCGTGAACGTCGCGTCCGCCGTCGAAGAGGTCGTTCGCGTCTCGTGCGTGCGCCACCGCTACGAGGACGGCACCTCGGTCCACCTCTGCGGCCTGGACTTCGTGGCGCCGCGCGGCTCGCGCGTCGCCATACTCGGTCCGAACGGCGCGGGGAAGACCACGCTGCTCTTCCATATCCTCGGACTGCTCGAGCCCCAGGAGGGTCACGTCACCGTCTTCGGAGTCGAGCCCGCGAAGCGATGGCGAGAGGTGCGCCGGCGTATCGGGGTCGTGCTGCAGAACGTCGACGAGCAGCTCATCGCCCCGACCGTGCTGGACGACGTCGCGTTCTCGCCGCGCCAGTACGGCCTGCCCGAAGCGGAGTGTCTCTCCCGGGCGCGGACCTCGCTCGACCTCCTCGGCGTCGGCGACCTCGCCGCGCGCGTGCCGCACGACCTTTCCGGCGGAGAGAAGCGCAAGGTCGCGCTCGCAGGCGCCCTGGTGATGGACCCCGAGCTGCTCGTGCTCGACGAGCCTTTCGAGGGTCTCGACCCGGCGGCGCGCGGCGGCCTCGTCGAGCTGCTCGGGCGGCTGTCGGCCGAGCGCGGGACGACGATCGTCCTCTCCACGCACGACATCGACTCGGTCCCGGAGTTCGCCGACTTCGCCTACGTGCTCGCTCCCGGCGGGCGTATCGCGCTCTCGGGCACTCCCGCCGACGTATTCGCCCGGCCGCGCGAGCTCGCCGAGAGCAACATCACGCCGCCTGTGCTCGCTGAGCTCTTCGCGGCGCTGCGCGAGCGCGACGCCGGCGCGCCCGGCCCCGAGCTGTCGGTCGCCGAAGCCGCCGACGCGATCGTGCGATGGCGGGCAGGGATCGAGTGATGTCCGTATCTCTGATATACTGATTAACCGAAGAGGTGATCGGGGTGTCCGAGTACGTCCGCATCGGCAAACGCGGGACGGTCGTCATCCCCGCGCAGGCGCGCCGTCGCTACGGTCTCGACGAGGGTACGATGCTCGTCATGGAGGAGTCTCCCCAGGGGCTGCTCCTGAAGCCGGCCCACGCCTACGAGGTCGAGATCTACACGCCCGAGCGCACGGCCGAGTTCATGCTGAACAACGCGGTGAGCGCGACCGAGTTCGACGCGGCGCTCGTCGAGGTGCGCGCGATGGGGATCGACCCGGAGTCGCTGTCGCACCAGCCGCGCCCGGCGTCGTAGATGGACCGGCTCTTCCTCGACGCGAACGTGCTCGTCTCGGCGGCGCTGAAGCCGGACTCGGGACTTACCGCGCTCTGGCGCCTCGATGGCGTCCGGCTGCTCGCTTCCCCGCACGTCGTTGTCGAAGCGCGCCGGAACGTGCCCGACCTGGCGGCCGCTACGCGACTCGGATCGCTCCTCACAGCACTCGCCGTCCTGCCCGTCGAGCCGGCAGACTTCCGTATCGACGACGACCCAGGTCTGCCCGACAAGGACCGGCCGGTCCTCCTCGCCGCGATCGTGTCCAAGGCTGATTTCCTGCTCACGGGCGACATCTCGCACTTCGGGACGTGCATAGGGCGAACGATCGCTTCGGTGCGGATTTCACTCCCTGGTGACTATCTGCGAAGCCGCTAGCCCTTCTCCACGACCGCCTTCCCGATCTCGCGGCCCCAACGCGCAGCGGAGTCGAGGTCGGCGCCTGTCGGGCGGAACTTCACAGCGAGAGACTCGAACGGAAGCTCGAACCCGATGGCGGCGAGACGGTCGCCCATCTGCTTCGAGGCGCCTCCGCCCCAGCCGAACGAGCCGAACGTCGCGGCGAGCTTGCCCGCGGGCCTGAGCCCTTCGAGCCACGTGAGATACCCCGAGACGCGGAAGAGCATGCCGTGGTGGAGTGTGGGCGAGCCCAGGACGAGAGCGCGGGCGTCGAGAAGCTCGCGGGTCACATCGGCGATCGCGCTGCTCGCGAGGTCGAAGACGCGCACGTCGACCCCTTCCGCCGCGATCCCGTCCGCGACGGCGGTCGCGAGCATCGCGGTCGAGCCCCACATCGTCGAGAACGCCACGACGGCCTTGCGCTGCGTCTCTCCGGAAGTCCAACGCCCGTAGGCCGCGATCGCGGCGCCGATCGGATCGGCGCCGCGCCAGATCACGCCGTGCGACGGCGCGATGGTCTCGATCTCCCATCCGGTCGCCACGACCTTGCCCACCGCATCCGCGACCTGCTTGGTGAGCGGCATGAGGATGTTCGCGAAGTAGATGCCGAGCTGCTCGAGCGCGAGGTCGATACCGACCTCGTCGGCGAACCGCTCGGAAGAAGCCATGTGCTGGCCGAAGGCGTCGTTGGGCAGCAGTGCGCGCGACTCGGCGCAGTAGGTGAACATCGAGTCGGGCCAATGGACCATCGGCATCGGCAGGAAGCGCAGCGTCTTGCCTCCGAGGTCGATCACGGCATCGGCGCCGACGACGTCCGCCGCGAGTCCCTCGTGGTACTCGGCGATGCCGGCGACCCCGGCTCGCGACGCGACGCACCGCGCGTTCGGGCACGCCTCGAGGACCTCGCGCAACCCGCCGTTGTGGTCGGGCTCGACGTGGTTGACGACGACGAGTGTCACACGCTCGAGCGGGACGACCGTCCGGACGCGATCGAGCAACTCGGGGACGAAGCCGGACTTCACCGTGTCGACGAGAGCGACGCCACCGTCGCCGACGACGAGGTACGCGTTGTAGGTCGTGCCGCGCGGCGTCTCGTAGCCATGGAAGTCGCGCAGACCCCAATCGATCGCGCCGACCCAATGGATGCCGTCCGCAACAGGTACCGCTCGCATGGCTGCCTCCTCGCTTCTCGGACGCTCGCTCGCGTCGCACGGGGAGAACGTACCCGAACGGGAGCCTAAGCCTGTCTCTTGACGAAGAAGTCCGCCATCGACCGGAGCAGCTTCTTCGCGCGGGTCTCGGGAAGCGCTATGTCGAGCGCCGCCTTCGCGTCGAGAACGAGGCGATCGGCGTACCCGCTCGCATACGCCAGCGAACCCGCGTCGCGCATGATCGCCACGGCCTCGTCGAGGAGCGCGCCGTCCGTGACTCGCTGCGAGAGCAGTTCGAGAAGGCGCCCGCGGCTCGGGGAGTGCTCGAGCGCGTGGATCGCGACAAGCGTGCGCTTGCCCTCGGTCACGTCGGAGCGGAAGTCCTTCTTCGTCGCCTCCTTCGTCCCGGCGAGGTTGAGAACGTCGTCCTGGATCTGGAAGGCGAGCCCCGCGGCCATGCCGAACGATCTCAGCGCATCGATCTGCTGTTCGTCGCCCCCACCGATGATCGCTCCGACGGCGAGCGGCACCGCGCCCGAGTAGTACGCCGTCTTGTGGTTCGCCATCACGAGGTAGTCCTCGCACGTGAGGTCGAAACGGTCGTCGCGCGCCCAGCCGATGTCGAGCGCCTGGCCCTCGATGGTGCGCGTCGTCATGTCGACGAGCTCGGCGAGCACGCGCAGCTTCACCGAGTCGACCAGTCCGGGATCGTGCACGACCGTGCCGCACACGAGCGAGAGCGCGAGGTCTCCCGCGTTTATCGCCAGCCCGGCACCCTCGGTGACGTGCATGCACGGCTCGTCGCGGCGCGTGAGGCTCGCGTCCTCGATGTCGTCGTGGACGAGCGCAGCCGTGTGGAAATGCTCGATGGCGGCGGCCGAAGGCCACGCCTTCGCCGGGTCGCCTCCGACGGCCTCGCACGCGAGCAGGCAGATGAGAGGCCGGTGACGCTTGCCCGCGTTCGTCGAGAAGGTCGCGAGCGGCCCGTAGAGGTAGCGCACCATGTCCGCGTGTATCCCGTTCGTGAAGAACGTGGCGAGATACGCGTCGAACCGCTTGGCGGTCCGGTCCAGGTACAGCTCGAACGGGGTCATCCGGCTCCTCGGCGATGCGCGCGCGGGCGCCTAGCGACCACCCTCGCGCAGTCCCCTCTCCAGGTAGACGCCGTCGGGAGTGAACCGGCGGCGATACGACAGTAGCACGGCGGACATGGAGCCGACAGCGGTCGCCGTGCTCACCATGAGCATCACGACGATCTGGTACTTCGTCGCCTCGAGCGGGTCGGCTCCGGCGAGTATCTGCCCGGTCATCATGCCGGGGATGAAGACGATGCCGACCGCCGCCATCGCGTTGACCGTCGGGATGAGGCCCGCGCGAAGCGCGGTGCGCACGCTGCCGTGCGCGGCCTCCCACGGCGTGGCGCCGAGCGCCGTGAGCGCGAGGACCTCGCCTGCGCGCGCATCGAGGTCGGCGAAGACGCGCTCGAGCGCGAGGGCGATGCCGGTCATCGAGTTCCCGAGTACCATCCCCGCGATGGGGACGACGGTGCGCGCGTCGTACCAGACGGGCACGCGTATGACGAGCGCGGTGACGGCGAACGTCACGATGAAGCCGGTGAGCGCCATCGATGCGGCAGCGGAGCCGAACAGCCCCGGCGGAGCGTCGGGCGCGCGCTTGAGGATGATGCGCGCGGCGGCGAGCGTCATCAGCAGCATCAACCCGACGACGATCCACCACGTCTGGAAGCGGAAGACCCACCTGAGCACCAGGCCCAACGCGAGGAGCTGCGCGTAGGTGCGCACCGTCGCGAAGGCGAGGTCCTTCACGAGGCCGAGCGAGAGCGCGAAGGAGAGCGCGCCGGTGACCACGATGAAGCCGGTGGCCAGAGCGAGCTCGAACCAGCCGATCGGGACGACGCCGCTCATCGCGCCACCGCCGGAGCGAGGTGCCCGCCCGCGAGGCGGAAGCGGCGGTCCGCCGCGTCGTCCACTCTAGCGTGGCGAACGCGCACCGCGGCGCCGCCGGCCTCGACGAACGCGCGCGTCGCGTCCGTCACGAATGCGGCGCTCGCGTCGTCGAGGCTCGCGTCCGGCTCGTCGAGCAGGAGCACCCGCGGCGACGTGAGGAGCACGCGCAGCAGAGCCACCCGCGCGGCCTGCCCCACTGAGAGCCGGGACGCGTCGCGCTCGGGCGCCACATCGCTCAGGCCCAGCCCGTCGAGTGCCGCCCGGAGCGCGACGGCGGCGGGCGGGGCGGCGTGGGCGCGCACCTTCAGGCGCCAGGGCAGCAGCAGGTTGTCGGCGACGCTCCCGACAACGAGCGAGTGGACCTGCGGCAGCAGCGCCACGGTCGCCCGCCACGCTCGCGGGTCCCATTCGGAGGCCGGACGCCCCAGAAGCTCGAGTTCGCCGGTCGCCGAAGGAAGGAGCCGCGCGAGAGCGAGCAGCAGGGTGGTCTTCCCGGCGCCGGAGGGGCCGACGACGTCGACGATCTCTCCCGAAGCCAGTGTCAGGTCGATCCCGTCGAGTACCCGGACATCACCGGCATCGCCGGGTCGCGCGGCTCGAAGCCTTCTAGCCTCGAGGAGCGCCGCCCCCATCCGCCGTCTACCGGACCGACAGACGCCGCTCGGGCGCGTACGTCGCAGCATGCGCGCCGTCGGCGGGGTGGTACGCGACGATGCGCCATGTCCCCCGATACGGGAGGGTGACGCGGCCGGAGTAGCGCGTGTAGGTCGAGTAGTTGGCGTTGACCGCGTAGACCGTCGCGCGCAGGACCCAGCGGCCGGATTCGTACCGCGAGCACAACAGCCTCACGGACCGCGCGCCGGCGGTGTGACGAGGACGGAGGAACCCCGCGACGGTGAACGTCCGGGCGCGATACGCGACCGAGGGAACCGTCGGCGCGGGCAGGTACACACGCGGTGTGACGACCGCGGAGGCAGCGGCGACCGGGGCGTCGAACGTGTCGCCCGGGAAAGCGAGCCGGTACCAGGTGCGCCGCGAGGGTGCGGCCGTCGCGGTGTATGTGCCGAGGATCGAGGAGACCGCGGCGGAGCTGGCAGTCCAGCGCACCCCGTCGGACGAGGACTCGAGACGCACGGCGCGGCCGCGGGCGGGCGCCCCCGACGGGTCGCTCAGATGCGCTGACAGCGTGACGCGCGCGCCGTACGCGACGATCGCGGGCGGACGCGATGCGGACATGGTGAGTGTGCGGCGCGCGATGTTGCCGGTCTGCGCGCTCCACGTGAGCCCGCCATCCGCCGTCGCGAGGACGACGTTGTCGCCGACCGCCCATCCGTGCCGAGCGTCGGAGGCGAACCCCACGGCGCGCAGGCTGGCCGTCGTGCCGGAAGGACGCGCCGTCCAGGACGTGCCGTCGAAGCGGAGTATCGTCCCCGCGTCGCCGACGGCGACGCCGTGCGAAGCGCCGGTCATGCACAGACCGTGGAGATCGGCTCCGCCGGAGATAGCCGGAAGCTGAGGGCTCCAGGAGCCGCCGTTGGACGTCACTTGGATGACGCGGCCGGTGCCCACGGCCCAGCCGTGGGTGGCGTCGACGAAGTCGATCGCATCGAGCCGCTGCGCGGTACCCGAGTACCCATACGACCACGTGGCCCCGCCGTCGTCGGTGCGCACGATCAGCGAACGCGTCTGGTTCGTCGTCGCCGCCCATGCGTACGCCGTGACCCACACGGTGTCTCCGACCACGTCGAGCGCGAAACACTCCGTGTCGGTCGCCGCGGGTTGCTCGTCACCCGGCGCCTGCGAAGATACGCCGCGCCAGGATTCAGTCCACGTCACGCCACCGTCGGTCGTGCGGTAGACGACGCCGAGGGTGATCGCCGAGTCCTGCCCCACGGCCCAACCGTTCGACGCATCGGTGAAGCGGATGCCCAGCACGTGGATGGCGTTGTCCGCGATGGAACGGGAAGACCAGGTGAGCCCGCTGTCTAGCGAGGCGCGCAGGGTCCCGTCCCACTCCCCGCCGGCCAGCAGGCCGGAGGTCCCGAGCCCAGCCAACGCGCGCAGACGGCCTGCGGAACCCGTGGCGCGTGGCGTCCAGGTCGATCCGCCGTTCGAAGTGACCAAGGCCATCCCGCCGTCACCGACGATCGAGGCGTGGTTGGTGTCGCGTACCACCAGCGCGTCGAGCCACGAGGCACTGGCTACGACCGGCGCCGCGGCAGCGATGATGGCCGCGCCGACGAGTGCGATGAGGATGCGGGAGATACCATTGTGTCGAGTCATGGCGCGAGTATACACCCGTCCCCGGCCGACTCTTATCGAAACGCGGACGCCGCCGGCAGGTGTTCGCGGCGGCGTCCGTTCGATCCCGCGTGGCGGAGGCGCGTGCGGATCGAACGCACCCAGGACGCTCTTCACGCCCCACTACGGTTTTGAAGACCGCGGAGCCCACCAGGACCCATCCGCCTCCATCGCGGTATTCTCCGGGGGTCGGGCAGGGGTGTCAAACTCGAGCGCTGCTCGGGCGACACGGCCAGGACGCCGTTATGAGAGCGTTCTCATCCGGCTCTCATGTACACTCGGCGCGATGGAGCCATAATGGTCGGGACAGGAAGACACGCCTCGGATGGGAGCCAACCGGATGCGCCGCTCGTCGACGATGCGCTTCATCGCGCTCGTGATTGGGTCCGTCCTCACCCTCGCTGGGTCGGCGTGGGCGGCCGGTCTCGTCTTCGACGGTCCCACTCCTTCCGCACACGACCTCCCCACGCCGATCGTCGGACCATCGAGGCCGGCGGCCCCCGCCCCCACGCGCCCGGCCACCGGCCCGCGCTCCCAGGAACTCACCCGTCCTGCTCGCGCCGCCGCGCCGGCGGCCGCACCCGCACGCTCCGCGGCACTCACCGCACCCGTGACACGCCACGGCCCCCCGCCACGCCCGTCTTCTGCGGTACGCCCCAGCGCCGTCCGTCCGGACCAGACGCACACCGCCGCGACGAGCCACCCTGTGGACGAAACGCCCTCTGACGGGAACGTACTGTACGGAGCAAGCAGCGTGCACGAGGTGATCACACCACCGGTGCGCGAGAGCGAAGACCGAGAGCGGGATGTCCAGTGCGGATCCTCCTTGTCGAAGACGAAGACCGCATCGCCTCTTTCATCGTCAAGGGACTAGGGGCTGAGGGACATAACGTCGAGCGGGTCTCCGGCGTCGGAGAGGCTCATGCTTTCCTGGACTCCGGTCCGTTCGACCTCGTCCTCCTCGACCTGATGCTACCCGACGGCAACGGCCGCGACGTTCTGACGCGACTGCGCGCAACCGACACCGCGACCCCCGTGCTCGTCCTCAGCGCCCTCGGCGACATCGACGGGAAGGTCGACCTCCTCGACCTCGGCGCGAACGACTACCTGACCAAACCGTTCTCCTTCGCCGAACTGGCCGCTCGGACCCGCGCACTCACGCGGGCGACGCAGGCGCGCTCGGACGTGATCGCGGTGAGCGGCCTCGAACTCGACACTCGCGCGCGGACCGCGACGCGCGACGGAGTGGAGACCGACCTCCCGTCGCGCGAGTTCGCGCTCCTCGAGTACCTCATGCGACACGCGGGACAGGTGCTCGGCCGACAGCAACTCCTCGACGCGGTCTGGGGGTTCAACTTCGACACCGACTCGAACGTCGTGGACGTCTACGTCGGCTATCTTCGCCGAAGGCTGGACCGTCCGGACGAGCCGTCGGTCATAGAGACCGTCCGCGGCGCCGGATACCGTGTCCGCCGCTAGGCTCAGCTTCTCGACAAGCGTCCGGGTCGCGCTCGCCGTGACCACGGTCCTCGCCGCCGGGGCGATCTCGATGGTGACGATCGGCCGCGTCGCGATCTCCAACCGTCTGGCCGACGACATCGATCGCACGCTCACCCGCGAGACGGCCGCCTTCGCCGCCGGTGTCGCCTCGACCGACGGCACCGAGGGCCTCATCGCCTCGGCGCGCACGTTCCTGGGGTCGCGCTCTTCGGCGGGCTCCGCATCGACGCCGATACTGCTGCTGCGTGTCGCCGATGGCCGCCTGGTCTCCAACGCCGCTCTCGCCCTGGAGACCGCTCCGGGGAATCGGACCCTCTTGCGGCCAGCGACCTCGCGCCGCGGTTTCGTGACGTTGATCTTCCAGAAGGAGCCGTATCGCGTCGCCGTCGTCCCGGTGCGCGACACCGCCGGCAAGACCGTCGCCGTTCTCGAGGCCGCGCTATCGCTCGCGCCTTCGAGACGCCTCGCCGCCCAGGTGGCGTGGACGCTGGCGGTCGTCGGAGCGCTCGTGGTGGCGGCGGGCGCCGCGCTCTCCGCGGGCGTGGCGCGCACGAGTCTCGCACCGCTGCACGCCGCCGCGCGAACAGTCGACCGCATCGGCCAGACATCGCTGTCGGAGCGGGTCCGATACGTGGGGCCGCCCGACGACGTCGGCCTGATGGTCGGCGCCGTGAACGACATGCTGGATCGCCTCGACAGTGCTTTCGACGAGCAGCGCCGCTTCGTCGCCGACGCCTCGCACGAACTGCGCACCCCGCTCACCGTCGTGCGCGGCCACCTCGACGTGATGTCGCACGCGGGCGGTCTCACGCACGAACAGGAGGAGACGCTCGCGCTCGTCGACGACGAACTACGGAGGATGTCCAGGCTGGTGGAGGACCTGCTCGCGCTCGCCCGGCTCGACGCCGGTCAGCCGCGCAAGCCCGTCCCCCTCGAGGTAGGACCTCTCGTCGACACCGCTCTCGCCCGCGCGAAGGCGCTCGGTGACCGATCCTGGTCCATCGACTGCGAGAGGGGCGTACGCGCGCTCGCCGACCCCGACATGCTCGGGCAGGCGCTGCTCAACCTGCTCGCGAACGCCGTCGCGCATACCTCGCCGGGGGGCTCGATCTCACTCGCCTACGGCTCCGAGGGTGACCGCGCGGTCATACGCGTCGCGGACGACGGACCGGGCGTACCGCCCCAGGATCGCCAGCGGATCTTCGAGCGATTCTACCGGGCAGCCGGTCCGCGCCCGGCTTCCGGCGGAGGCAGCGGCCTCGGTCTAGCGATCACGAAACGGCTCCTCGAGCTGCTGGGAGGGGAGATCCGCGTCGAGGAAGCGCCGAACGGCGGCGCCGTCTTCGTCGTGAGACTTCGGACCCCGTAAGAGACTCCTCACCGCTCGCTCACGCCCCGCTCATGTCGGCGCCCGATGATGGGGAGAAGGCATACCGCCGACTAGCGAAGGAGTCTTTCATCATGAGGACGAAGCACATCACACGCGGGCTCGCGCTCGCTCTGACCGTGGCCGCAGGGATGCTGACCATGGCCGCCGTCGCCAACGCCGCCCCCGTCATACAGCCCGGCGCGACGCCTCCTCACTCTTGGGGCGGGACGTGCACGAACTGCCACACGTACGCGACGGTCCCAGTGCCGGTACCCGTGCCGACGGCGACCCCCGCGCCCTCCCCGACCCCCACGAGCGTCGCTCCTCCGACCTCAACGCCCGCGCCGGGCCACGCCGTGCGTCACGACGGCCGCCACGATAACGGACATCACTACGCCTACGGCCGGAACCACGCCCGCCAGAACCAGCGCCGTGCCGAACACGCGATCGCCGAAGCCGAGCGTCGCGCGCGGCAGCACCGCAATGCCGCGACCGAGCGCGACAACGACTAGCGGCTCTCGCGCAGCACCCTCGCGTCTCCGTCACGCTTGGTGAGACCTTGCGCGTCGAAGTACTCGAGCAGCGGCACGACGTACTTGCGCGAACTGCCGAGCACGTCACGAGCGTCCTTCGCGAGCATGGTCCCGTGCTCGCGAAGGAACGTCTCTATCCCCGACCTGGCGCGCGCGATCGCATCGGCGTGGAAGTGCATCTCACCCGAGAGCCGCACGACACGCCCCTCCGCGACCAGCCTTGTGAGCGCCTTGCGCGCGACGCCCGCGTCGATGCCCGCCTCGGCGGAGAGCTCCGCGACGGTCCCAGGCGCGAGACCCTGACTCGCGAGCAGCGCCTCGAGCGACGCGACGGCGGCGTCCGCCGTCGCCAGAGCCGACACCGCGGCCTCGGGATGGCGCGCCACACCCTTCTCCACGGCGGCGATCCCGCGCGAGACCGCGACGCCGAGCAGCGCGTCGAACGTGCGCGGCTCGAGATGGCGGTCGACCCTGTCGCGCAGCGCCGCGACCGCCATCCCCGTCGCCTTCGGCTGCGACGCGTGGAAGGCGCGCAGCTCCCGCTCGAGCATCGCCAGCAGCGCGGCCAGCGCCGCGGGGTCGGCGAAGAGCGTCTCCCCGCCTACCTTGAGCCGCTCGAGCCCCGCGGCGTTCAGCGCCTCGGCGACGGCAGCGCGCGGGACGCCGAGCGTCGCCGCGACGTCGGCGGAGCCGAGCGGCACGCCCCGCGCGGCGAGCAGGCGCACCGCGGCGCCCGCCACATCGCGAGCGGCGAGCGCGTCGAGCAACGCGCGCTCGAGGTCGCCGATGCGGGTGCGGCGCGGCGGGCGCACGTCGAGGACGACGCCGCCGCCGATGGTCCACATCGGCGAGTACGAGCGGACGATGAAGCGGTCGTCGTAGCGGGGCGCCAGCGGCTCCTCCAAGCGGACCTGCGCGTACGCCGTCCCGCCGGGGAGCAGCTCGTCGCCATCCATGAGCAGCACGCGGCCGAGCACCTCGCGCGTGCCGTGGTGGACGTGCACGCGCGCGCCGGAGCGGAACGGTTTCTCCTCCGCGGGCAGGTAGGTGAACCGCGCGTCGAAGCGGTCGGTGACGGTGAGCGTACCCGGCGCGGCGAGGACGTCGCCGCGCGCGACCTCGTCGCGCTCGATGCCCGCGAGGTTGAGCGCGACGCGCTGGCCCGCGCCCGCGCGCTCGACCGCCTTCGAGTGCACCTGCACCGAGCGCACGCGGCACGTGCGGCCGGAGGGAAGCACCTCGAGCGGGTCGTCCTTGGTGACGGAGCCGGACCACAGTGTGCCGGTGACGACCGTGCCCGCGCCGGCGATGGTGAAGACGCGGTCGACGGGCAGGCGCGCGGGTAGCGCCGCCTGGCGCGAAGGGGTGCCCTGCGCGACCTCGTCGAGGACGGCTCGGAGCTCGTCGAGCCCCTCGCCCGTGCGCGACGAGACCGCGACGATCGGCGCGCCCTCGATGGTGGTGCCGCGCAGCAGCGCCTCGACGTCCGCGCGCACCAGCTCGAGCCACTCGGGGTCGGCGAGGTCGGACTTCGTGAGCGCGACGACGCCCTTCGGGATGCCGAGGAGGTCGACCACCGCCAGGTGCTCGCGCGTCTGCGGCATCACGCCGTCGTCGGCGGCGACGACGAGGAGCACGACATCGATGCCGGTCGCGCCGGCGACCATCTGGCGGACGAAGCGTTCGTGACCCGGCACGTCGACGACGCCCATCGAGCGCCCGCTCGGCAGGTCGAGCCGCGCGAAGCCGAGTTCGATCGTGACGCCGCGCTCCTTCTCCTCGGGCAGGCGGTCGGGATCGGTGCCGGTGAGAGCCAGGACCAGCGAGGACTTGCCGTGATCGATGTGCCCGGCCGTGCCGAGGACGAGCGAGGGGGCGGTCATTCGGGGAACCCCGAGATGATGCCCCGCACCGCGACACCGACGACCTCGGCCAGGCGCAACGCCACGGCGGCGTCTGCCGAAGTGGGCTCTTCCCAGACGGTGGGATACCGGCCGACGACGATCCACTTCGTGAGTTCCTCTAGTTCGCCGTCGGTGACCTGCTCCGAGATCGACCGCCCGGTCAGCGCGCGGAGTTCGACGAGACCGTGGATCCGCGGAACATCGCACCCGCCTGCGACGAGCACCGCCTTCAGGTACTTCTCCGCGGCTTGCTGGCAGAAGGCACACACCTGCATCGGAAAGCCGTCATCCTCGCCGGCGAGAACGCGTGCGGCGTGCAGGTCGGCGTCAGCATAGTCCAGCCAACTGCGAGGGTCTTCGGGGTCACGCCGATCGCTCATACAACGTCACTCCCTCCTCCACGGCATCTCGGACGACGGACGCACTGGCCGTCCGCTGTGCCTCGATGTCCTCCGGATCGGTCGGGATCACGTCTAGGCCGATCGTCCGCCGGCCCACCGCGGTCTTGATGTCCACCATCGTGCGGCCGCGGTCCTTAAACTTCGGCAGAACCACCAGAAGGTCCACATCGCTGCCCTCGTCGGCAGTGCCGTTGGCCTGCGAGCCGAAGAGCACGATGCGGATCGGATCGAAGCCGGTCACGATGGCGTCGACCCACCCGCCCAGCGCCTCTGCGACCTCCGGCCGCAATCCCTCGATCTGGGCGATGCGGGCGCCGTACTGAGCGGACGGCTCGGCGGCGACGAGGCCGGCCACCGGCCCCGCGAACGGGTGGTCGGCCACCAGCGAGATCTGCCTGCGACCGCGCGCGTCGCGCTCGCTGGTCACCAGCCCTAGATCCTCGAGCCGCTCCACCTCGCGCTGGACCGACGCGATGCCTCCGCCCGCCGCGCGTACGAGAGCGCGCAGGTGCAAGCGCTGCTCGGGCGCCACCACCAGCGCCGCGATCATGCGCGCGCGAGTCTTCGAGCCGAGGAGTTCCGAGAGCATCGTGTACCACCTTCGGGTACGGCTTGTTGTACCACATCATGGTACAGCAACGTGCCGGCACGCGCATCCCCTCGAGCGCCGCTCGATCAGATCCCGGTAAGAACGCGGGCGCACACTGCATCGTGGCTGATTATGCCCCGACGACCGAGGGAGCACCCATGGACCCGCCCCGTTTGATGGACAGCGTGCGAGAGGCCCTGCGCTCGCGCCACTATAGCCACCGCACCGAGGACACGTACTGCCTCTGGATCGAGCGCTTCATCCGATTCCACGCCCTGCGGCATCCTGCCGACATGGCCGAAGCGGAGATCAACGCGTTCCTCACGCACCTCGCAATGGAGGCGAAGGTCAGCTCATCGACGCAGAACCAGGCCCTTTCCGCGCTGCTCTTCCTGTACCGGCACGTGCTCGACCGGGGGATCGGTGACCTGGGCGACGTCGTGCGCGCCCGCAAGCCGAAGCGCCTGCCGGTCGTCATGACGCGGGACGAGGTCCGCGCCGTGCTGGCCGAGATGGACGGCGAAGCGTGGCTGATGGCGTCGCTGCTCTACGGCTCCGGCCTGCGCCTGATGGAGTGCCTGCGCCTGCGGGTGCAGGACGTCGACCTCTCGAGGACCGAGATACTGGTCCGCAACGGAAAGGGCGCGAAGGACCGGGTGACTATGCTCCCCGAGTCTCTGAAGGTGCCACTGATGGAGCATCTGAGACGCGCGAAGACGGTCCACGACCGCGACCTGGCCGACGGATGGGGTCGCGCGCCGCTCCCGGAGGCGCTCGACCGCAAGTACCCCAACGCCCCGGCGGAGTGGCGCTGGCAGTGGGTCTTCCCGCAGGAACGCCGGTGGAGGAACGCGGAGACCGGAGAGCAAGGCCGTCACCATGTCCACGAGACGATACTCCAGAGGGCGGTCAAGGACGCCGTGCGACGGGCGGGAGTCGTGAAACACGTCGGGTGCCACACGTTCAGGCACTCGTTCGCGACACACCTTCTCGAAGCCGGATACGACATCCGGACCATCCAGGAACTGCTCGGCCACAAGAGCCTGAGCACTACGATGATCTACACCCACGTGCTGAACAAAGGCGGCCACGGCGTGAAGAGCCCGATGGACGCGCTGTGAGCCGGGATATACAGACTGTACTTGCCATCGAGCGTATCTAGCGAGACGCCGGCGAAACCGCTGGTGACGGCTGGATTCCGGAGACCAGCCGTCTGAGACGGTGACGTCTTATGCAGAAAGTGGCAGTCTGTGCACGTGGATAGTACAGACTGTCCAATCATTGTTAGCGGGACAGAGCTTGAGGAGGCGATATGCGCGCAGTGACAGTCGTGGTCGCTGCTGTGGTTGTTCTGCTCCTCGCCGCATGTTCGGCGCCGGGCGGTGTGTCGGACCTTGCAGTACCGGGCGGAGAGCCGACTGCGTCTACTTCGGCGAGCGGGCCGCCTTCAGTCGACGCGTCCAGCACTGACGCGTTGCTGGTCGCCGCTTCAAGAGCCAGCTCTGCGCGGCCGGTCAGAATCGTCGGCTACGAACTTGTCTTGTGGGAGAAGGGACGGCTCGACTTCGAGGTATTCATGACCAAGTCCGGCCGTCTCCTCACTCCGCAGCGTCTTTGGGGAGCTGGTCCGGAGTTCGCTCCTTTGGAGGAGAGGCCGCCGGCCCGCGTTCGGCCCGAGAGCGAAGCAGAACGGCAGGCGCAGGAGCATGCCATCTCGAGGGCACTGGAGTTGTCTGTCGCTGAAGGCTGGGGGTCCGATGAGGCGATGGTGCGGATCTACCTGCTTGAGGACGCCGCAGGTGATCAGTTCCTCCTCTCGCCGGACGGCACCAAGATCGTGAAGGCGCCTGTACTGGAACCTTGGGGTGAGAGGTAGCGAGTCTGCGGCTGCCCGCTAACAACGATTTCGAGCTGACTCGCTACGCTCGCAGCTCAAATCGAACACGTTGGGCAGACCTAGGATGATCCGTATGCAGGATCTGCTACTGCCGGGATGTGATGTGCGCCCGAGTTTCGGTCGGTAACGTGGCTGGCATCGACGGGGTGAGGCTCTGTCCACGCGGGGGAATAGAGAATGGCGCATGCGGCGCACATGCGCGCTTGCAGCAGAGGAAGGCTTCTGGGAAGCCTACGCAAGGGGGATGCAGAGTGACTGAGTTTGTCACCGTCAAACAAATCGGAGAGATGGCAGTTGGCGGCGATGTCGCTGCGCTGACTGAAGCGTTCAGTCTCGGTGACTGGGATACCCGTGAGACGGTCATCGTCGCGTTCGACAAGATGCTTGCCGCAAAGGGAACGGCAGCTCGGATAGGCGAGCACGGGGATGATCCGGAGGTTCGGCGGCAGGCACGGTCGGCTCTGCACGACATCGTGAGCCTGTGTAGGGCGGAAAGAAGCGGGGGCTCCTATCGTGACAACTGCATCCGCACTGGCGAAAGACTCCTCGAGGGGCTAGACGTGGAACAACCTGGCAACGGCGACGTAGTGGGCGCTAGTGCCAGCGAGCGACCTGCACTGGAGAAGAAAGAAGGGCTGGCGATTCTGGAGGTAGGCGCGTCGCGCAAGGGCTGCCGTGAGGCACCTGCAATCGGCTGCCCAACAAGCGCATCGGTCGCCGCGAGGTTAGAATCGTCCCGAAGCGCGTGAGCGCCGCTCATGCGCAAAACGTTGATATGAGATGGCCGGTCAAGCGAAGTTGGCCTCACGGGGCTCTCGATCGTGGTTCGAGAGGTGCAAGCGGGCGGGCACATGGGAACGGCGCTCGACCATGCTGATATCCGGGGATTTCAAC